>CAZLBE010000009.1:0-12694 GCA_964557635.1 uncultured Desulfobacterales bacterium | reverse complement strand
ATAAATTCGGGGATGTGCTTATACCAAGTGAGCATGTTGTGGAGCTTGTCAATGGAAAAAAACGTGAGTCTTCACGTAAATTCTATCCCGGCTATATTCTTGTGAATATGGAATTAAATGATGAAACCTGGCATATTGTAAATTCAACGGCAAAGGTTACAGGTTTCCTCGGAGGAAAGAACAAGCCCACGCCAATCAGTGATACTGAAGCTGCCCAGATACTTGAGAGAATGGAGCAGGGTAAAAATAAGCCAAAACCAAAATATGCTTTTTCTGTGGGTGATGAAGTTCGTGTTGTTGACGGCCCTTTTACAAATTTTAATGGTACAGTTGAGCAATCCAATCCTGAGAAAGGAAAAGTTAAGGTCTTTGTGAGTATCTTTGGCAGGGCAACCTTGGTTGAACTTGATTTTGTCCAGGTTGCAAAAATTTAAATTTTACAGATTATTCAAATGTGTTTCAGGAGTAGATGAAAATGGCTAAAAAAATGATGGCGCAGATAAAACTGCAGGTTGAGGCTGGTAAAGCCAATCCTTCTCCGCCAATTGGTCCGGCTCTGGGTCAGCATGGTGTTAATATAATGGATTTTTGCAAGGCCTTTAACGCCAGGACTGCCAATGATGCCGGTTCCATAATACCCGTTGTGATCACTGTGTATCAGGATAGAACTTTTACTTTTATTACTAAAACTCCACCCGCTTCAATGCTGTTGAAAAAGGCAGCTAAAATTACAAAAGGATCTGGCGAACCCAATCGAAATAAAGTGGGAAAGGTAACGCGTGATCAGCTTGTCGAAATAGCGAATATAAAAATGGAAGATTTAAACGCTTCAGATGTTGACTCTGCTGTATTAATTATAGCGGGCACAGCGAGAAGTATGGGGTTGGAAGTAGTTTAACATCTAAAGGAGTGAGTGATATAAAATGCCGAAGCATGGTAAAAAATATATGGAAGTGTCTAAAAAGCTTGACTGGGAAAAACGTTATGATTTCGAAGAGGCATTGGGGCTCTCACTCTCTTCATCCTATGTAAAGTTTGATGAGACTGTTGACGTTGCAGTAAGGCTGAATGTTGATCCAAGGCATGCAGACCAGATGGTTCGCGGAACAGTTGTGCTGCCCAATGGTCTTGGTAAGAAAGTGAAAGTACTTGTTTTTGCAAAGGGTGAGAAGGAAAAGGAGGCTGAAGAGGCCGGTGCGGATTTTATTGCCGATGATGAGCTTGTAAATAAGATTAAAGATGGCTGGTTTGGGTTTGACAAGGCTGTTGCAACTCCCGATATGATGGGTAAAGTTGGTAAGCTCGGCAGGATATTAGGTCCACGCGGTCTTATGCCCAATGCTAAAACCGGGACAGTGACCTTTGATATTGCAAGAGCTGTAAATGAGCTCAAGGCCGGTAAGATAGATTTCAGAGTGGAGAAAGCAGGAATTGTCCATGCTCCTGTCGGTAAAGTTTCATTTGGTACTGAAAAGCTTCTTGAAAATATGACGGCATTTATCAGAACTATCAATGCCCTTAAACCTGCGTCAAGCAAGGGAATCTATCTCCGGGGTATTACAGTGTCAACTACAATGGGGCCTGGAATTAAGATTGACCCTGTGCTTGCCGCAAAATATTAAACCTCATTTTCTGTTTATTCGCATAATTAGAGCGTTTTTTAAAATTTAGTTTTGCCTGTCATAGACAGTAGGTGCGCATCTAAAATGTGCATAATCGGTGATGCCGGCCTGCCGAGGCAGAAAAATATTGCCTTAGTCGCACCGCTGGCACCTCTAAAAAATAATTTGTAAAGGAGGTGTTTCTGTATTGAATTTATCTGAAAAAAAAGAACTGGTCAAGCTTCTTAATGCCAGGCTTTCTGAAACTGCGATTTCCATTCTTGTCAATTATAAAGGGATAGATGTTGAGTCCATGACAAAACTGAGATCCGACTTGAGGAATGAAGGTGTGAAGCTTAAAGTTGTTAAAAATACCCTGCTTTACATGGCTTCAAAGGGTACTGATGCAGCTCTTATGGAGGATTACTTTTCTGGCCCTAATGCAATTGCTACATGCAGTGAAGATCCTGTGGCACCTGCAAGGATATTAGTTAAGTTTGCTGAAGTTAACGACAAACTTGAGATTAAAGCCGGGACAATGAATGGAAAGACTCTGTCTCCTGAGGAGATCAAGGCTCTTGCAAAACTTCCAAGTCGTGATGTACTTTTATCTCAGCTGTTGTCAACCATGAATGGTGTTCCAACGGCCATGGTCAGAGTGCTTGCTGAAGTTCCCAGATCACTTCTCAATGTGCTTAATGCAATTGAAGATCAAAAAAAGGCTGCATAGATTAGTTTGTTTAATTTATTAATTAAAGGGCTTATATGCTCTTTAATAGTTTTTATATAAGGAGAGGAAAATGGCTGATGTAACTAAGGATGATGTTGTTGATTTTATTGCGAATATGAGTGTTCTTGAGCTCTCAGAGTTTGTAAAGGAGCTTGAGGATAAATTTGGTGTTTCCGCTGCAGCTCCCGTAGCAGTAGCCGTTGCTGGAGGTGCAGGTGAGGCTGCTGCCGCTGAGGAACAGACTGAATTTGATGTGATTCTTGAATCATGCGGTGATAAAAAAATAGCCGTAATTAAAGAGGTAAGAGCTATTACAGGATTAGGGCTTAAGGAGGCTAAAGGTCTTGTTGACGGAGCTCCCAAAGCAGTGAAAGAAGGAATTCCAAAGGACGATGCCGAAAAAATCAAGGAGCAGCTTGAAGGTGCTGGTGCTCAAGTTAGTCTTAAATAGTACTTTGCAGACTGTAACTGCTTGAAAAATAGGCATAAAGTTTATATTTGATGCGGAGATATGATTAGTGCTTTGCCCCTGAATTTATGTAATAAAAAACAAGAAATTGAGGTAGGCACATGGGTTGCGGGCCTAACTCGCTTTAGGAATAATCATGTCTCCGCTTTTACGGTTATAATAACCTATATTTATTGGAGATACCATGGTCGACAGCCTTTTGGTAAACAAGCGTATACGAAAAGAATTTGGCAGTAAGACCAGAACTGTTGATATTCCAGATCTCATAGGGATGCAGCGTACATCTTTTGAACGTTTTCTTCAAAGGTATGTTCTTCCTGAAAACAGAACTGATACCGGTTTACACTCGGTATTTAAGTCTGTCTTCCCTATTAAGGATTTTACCGGGACATCCTCTCTTGAATATGTGTCCTATTCCCTGGGCGAACCAAAGCATTCCGTAAAAGAGTGTGTAAGCCGCGGTATGACTTTTGAAATTCCTGTTAATATCACCATAAGACTTGTTGTTTATGATTTTGATAAAGAAACTGAAACTTCATCCATTCGTGATATTAAGGAACAGGAAATTTATTTTGGCACCATACCTTTGATGACAAAGAAAGGCACATTTATTATTAACGGTACCGAGCGTGCCGTTGTAAGCCAGCTCCACAGATCATCAGGTGTGTTTTTTGCCCATGATAAAGGGAAAAATCATTCCAGCGGAAAAATAATCTATACGGCAAGGATTATTCCAGTCAGAGGGTCCTGGATTGACCTTGAAATTGACCATAAGGATATAGTAAATATACGAATTGACAGAAGAAGAAAATTTCCCGTATCCATTCTCTTTAAGGCTTTTGGCTATACAAATGAGGACATTTTAAGCTTTTTTTATAGAAAGGAAAAAATTGTCAAAAAAAACGGGACTTTTTTTAAAGAGTTTAACTCTGCAAACTTAAAGAGACACAGGGCAAGTTATGATATAAAAGACCCTGAGTCAGGAGAAATTGTTGTAAAAAAAGGTCGCCTTTTTACAAAACGCGCTTTAAAGCAGCTTGAAGAAACAGGTCTTAAATTTATCCCCATAGGAGAGGACGAAATCATAGGAAAAGCAGCTGCTGTGACCATAACCGATCCTGAAGAAGATCTGTGCATTGCAAAAGCAGGTGATCTCATTGATGATGAAGTTTTAGAGGCAATAAACAAGTCAGATATTTCTCAGTTCAGCCTTCTTTTTGTTGACAGTTACAGCTCTGATTCCATGAGGAAAACTCTTGTTGTTGATAAAGTTGTTTCAAGAACCGAAGCTCTCATGGAAATTTACAGACGACTCAGGCCTGGAAATCCTGCAACACCTGAAGTTGCTCAGGATTTTCTTGATCATCTTTTCTTTAAACCCGCATATTATGATCTTTCCAATGTTGGCAGGCTTAAACTCAATCACCGCCTTGGTATGGAAACAGGGATAGAGGTAAGGACACTTAGGAAAGAAGATATTCTTCTTACCACATCAACTCTGATTGAACTTAAGGATACCCAGGGCGCAGTGGATGACATTGATCATCTTGGAAACAGGCGGGTCAGAGCTGTGGGCGAACTCCTTCAAAATCAGTACAGAATAGGGCTTGTCAGAATGGAAAGGGCCATAAAGGAACGGATGAGTATGCAGGAGGTCGATGCAATGATGCCTCATGACCTTATTAATCCCAAGCCTGTTTCAGCTGTTGTAAGGGAGTTTTTTGGAACAAGTCAGCTGTCTCAGTTTATGGATCAGACCAATCCCCTTTCAGAAACGACACATAAGCGCCGCTTAAGTGCCTTAGGCCCCGGAGGCTTAACAAGGGAACGCGCCGGATTTGAAGTCAGGGATGTTCACCCCTCTCATTACGGCAGGATTTGTCCCATTGAAACACCTGAAGGGCCTAATATTGGATTGATTGTTTCGCTGTGTACATATGCAAGGGTCAATCCTTTTGGTTTTATTGAAACCCCTTACCGGGTGGCAGAGGATGGTGTTGTATCCAATGAGATCAAGCATCTTTCCGCCTTTGAGGAGGAGGATCATCCAATAGCCCAGGCCAATGCTGTACTTGATCAGGATGGAAAATTGATGCGCCCCCTTGTTTCCGCCCGTGTCAGTGGCGAGTTTGAAATGGTGCCAAACAAAGATATTGAGTTTATGGATGTTTCGCCCAATCAACTTGTTTCTGTTTCAGCTTCTCTTATTCCTTTTCTTGAAAACGATGATGCAAACAGGGCTCTTATGGGTTCCAATATGCAGCGCCAGTCAGTTCCTTTAATGACAAGTCAGGCTCCCTTTGTAGGCACCGGGATTGAAAGTGTTGTAGCAAGGGATTCCGGTGTGGCAATAGTCGCTGAACATGACGGCATAGTTGTTGATGTTGATGCAAGGCGGATAGTTGTCAAAAATGATGATCAGGAAGATGACTTTTCCGGTCAAATGGTGTCAATATATAATGCTGCAAAATTTGTACGTTCCAATCAGAATACCTGCTTTAATCACCGGCCAATTGTGAAAAAGGGCGAACATGTTAAAAAAGGCCAGGTTATAGCTGACGGTCCGGCAACCGAAAACGGAGAGCTGGCTCTTGGTCGTAATGTAGTAGTTGCCTTTATGCCGTGGGGCGGCTACAATTATGAGGATTCAATTCTTGTAAGCGAACGCCTTGTTCGTGACGGTGTTTACACTTCTATACATATTGAAGATTTTGAAGTTGTTGCCAGAGATACTAAACTTGGCAAGGAAGAGATTACCCGTGATATTCCCAATGCCGGTGAAGATGCATTGAAAGACCTAGATGACAGCGGAGTTATAAGGCTTGGTGCAGAAGTTAAGCCCGGTGATATTCTTGTTGGCAAAATAACACCCAAGGGAGAAACTCAGCTTTCACCGGAAGAAAAACTTTTAAGGGCTATTTTTGGTGAAAAAGCGGGGGATGTTAAAGATACGTCACTTAGAGTTCCTCCAGGTGTACATGGAATAGTTATTAATGCAAAAGTTTTTTCAAGACGTGGTCTTAACAAGGATGACAGGACAAGAGCCATAGAAGATTATGAAATTGAGCTTCTCGAAAAAGACAGAGATGATGAAATAAGAGTTATAAACGATGCAGTGAGAGAAAAATTGGAAGAGCTTCTTCTTAATTCAACTTTATCAGCACCTTTAAAAAAGGGTAAGAACGTTCTGATTTCAACTGATACCGTAGTAGAAAAAGGAACTTTTGCTGGAATTTCAGTTTCCGATCTGACAGGTATTACAATAGATGACCCAATTGTAAGTGAGAACGTTCAACTTATACTTGAAAAGGCTCAGCAGCAGATTAAAAAAGCGCGGGATATTTTTAACGGGCGTGTTACAAGATTTGAAAAGGGTGACGACCTACCTCCCGGTGTCTTGAAATTAATCAAGATCAATGTAGCAATGAAGCGTGTATTATCTGTGGGTGACAAAATGGCAGGCAGGCACGGTAACAAGGGTGTAGTCTCCAGGATACTACCAGTGGAGGACCTTCCGTATTTTGAGGATGGAAGAACAGTTGACATGGTATTGAATCCACTTGGGGTCCCTTCACGTATGAACGTTGGCCAGATCCTTGAAATTCATCTTGGATGTGCTGCAAGGGGACTTGGCCGACAGATAGATAATTTGATAGAGGAGATGAAACTTGACGAGTTGAGAAAGCGGATTAAAAGAATATTTACAACACCTCCTTTAAAGAAAGAGATAGATATCGTTAATGATAAAAAAGAATATGATTTTGAATCTCATTATTCTCTTGAAAGCCCCATGCCGGTTCCGGTCAATAAGGAAGAGCAGGAGTTCATAAGGGCAATTGATTTGATGGATGATGATGAGTTTTTACGCTTTGCATCGAGGTATAGAAATGGAGTACATATGGCCACCCCTGTTTTTGACGGCGCTTCTGAAGAGGAAATTAAAGCTCTTATCGAGTTTGCAGGCCTTGACAGATCTGGCCAGTCAGTCCTGTACGATGGACGTACAGGAAAACCATTCGACAAACCGATAACTGTTGGAATCATGTACATGCTCAAGCTGCATCACCTTGTTGATGATAAACTTCATGCACGCTCAATAGGTCCATATTCTCTTGTTACGCAGCAGCCGCTTGGCGGGAAGGCCCAGTTTGGCGGGCAGCGTCTTGGTGAAATGGAAGTCTGGGCAATTGAAGCTTATGGGGCGGCTTATGCCCTTCAGGAATTTATGACCGTTAAATCCGATGACATGGCCGGAAGGACTCGAATGTATGAAAAGATTGTCAAGGGGCAGGATGTTCTTGAGCCCGGTATACCTGAATCGTTCAGGGTCCTTACCAAAGAGCTGCAGGGTCTGGGGCTGGATATAAATCTTATAGAAGGGAAAAAATAGAAGGAGAAGATTTTGGAAACTATATACGATTTCTTCGCCAAACCGAAGGATCCTCAGATTTACGAGGGGGTTAAGATAAGTCTGGCTTCATCAGATCAGATCAGGGAATGGTCCCATGGTGAAATTAAAAAACCCGAGACCATAAATTACAGAACATTTAAGCCTGAAAGAGATGGTCTTTTTTGCGCAAAAATATTCGGTCCCACAAAGGATTATGAGTGTAATTGCGGTAAATATAAACGTATGAAACACAGGGGAGTTATCTGTGAAAAATGCGGAGTTGAGGTAATTCAGTCTAAGGTGCGCAGGGAAAGGATGGCTCATATTGAGCTTGCCTGCCCTGTTTCACATATCTGGTTTTTAAAATGTCTGCCCAGCAAAATAGGTAATGTGCTTGATCTTACATTGAAAAATCTTGAAAAAGTTCTGTATTTTGATTCATATATTGTAATAGACCCAAAGGATACCGGGCTTAAAAAGCTTCAGCTTTTATCCGATGATATGTATTATGAAGCAATCGACGAATACGGCCCGGAGTTTGAGGCAGGCATGGGTGCGGAAGCAATTCTGAAGCTTCTTGAGGAGGTTGATCTTGATGTTGAATATAAAACCTTGAGAGAAGATATAGCTTCAACAAAATCCGTTGCAAAAAGACAGAAAATGGCAAAAAGACTTAAGGTGATCAATGCCTTCAGAAGTTCCGGAATAAGTCCCACAAGAATGATTATGACGGTTCTTCCTGTTATGCCTCCTGATTTAAGGCCACTTGTGCCTCTTGAAGGCGGAAGGTTTGCCACTTCTGACCTTAATGATCTTTACAGAAGGGTTATAAACCGCAACAACAGGCTTAAACGTCTTGTAGATCTGAACGCTCCTGATATTATTGTAAGAAATGAAAAAAGGATGCTTCAGGAGGCTGTTGATGTTCTATTTGATAATGGACGTCACGGCCGTGTTGTTACAGGAACTAACAAGAGGCCGCTTAAATCCTTAAGTGATGCATTAAAGGGTAAAAGGGGCCGATTTCGTCAGAATCTCCTTGGAAAACGAGTTGATTATTCAGGGCGTACAGTCATCACAGTTGGGCCATATTTAAGGCTTCATCAGTGCGGGCTTCCCAAAAAAATGGCACTTGAGCTGTTTAAGCCGTTTATTTATAATTATCTTGAGAAAATGGGCCATGTATCCACGGTGAAAACCGCAAAAAGGATGGTTGAGCGTGAGGATACCGAGGTGTGGGATGCTCTTGATCATGTTGTAAAGGAGTATCCTATCATGCTTAACAGGGCTCCTACTCTTCATCGTCTCGGGATCCAGGCGTTTGAGCCGGTTCTTATTGAAGGTAAAGCGCTTCAGCTTCATCCTCTGGTATGTACGGCATTTAATGCGGATTTTGACGGTGATCAGATGGCAGTGCATGTACCTCTTTCCCTTGAAGCTCAAATTGAAGCAAGGGTATTGATGCTATCAAGTAACAATATACTTTCACCTGCAAACGGACAGCCTCTTATTGTGCCTACTCAGGACATCGTTCTTGGTATCTATTATATTACCCGTGCCGTAAAGGGTAAACCCGGTGAGGGGACTCTGTTCTCAAGTCCGGGCGAGGTGCGATCTGCCTTTGATGCAGGAGTACTGGATCTTCATGCAATGATTAAAGTAAGGATAGATGATAAGATTTATGAAACCTCTACCGGAAGGATAATGCTATGGGAAATTATTCCGGGTGATACTCTTCTTTCCTTAAGCAGGATAAAAATTGCTGAAAAAGAGATTGCCATGGAAGTACTTTCTGAGCTTAAAGCTGGTGGAAATACGGATGATATTCTTGGAAAATATTTTAAGGAAGACCAGATTCCGGAAATCACCACCACTGGAATTCTTACAAGAAAAGAATTCGCAAATGTTTTTCTTGTTTCAGAAATAGCTGCAACTGAACTGTTCAGCCTTAAGGAGGGACAATACTCAGATGTGATAAGATCTGGTGGTGCTTTTAATATTTTCAGAGTTGATGAAAGAAAAACCACAATACCTTTTAAATTATTAAACAGGTTGATGGGTAAATCTGAAATAAGGGAACTTATTGATTATGCATACAGGAATATTGGTATAAAGGAAACAGTTGTCCTTGCAGACAGGATTAAGGATCTTGGTTATACGCAGTCAACTCTTGGCGGCCTGTCAATTGCAATTGACGATATGATAATACCCGAAGTTAAATGGGATATTATCAGTGAATCTGAAAAAAATGTTAACGAGATTAAAAAACAGTATTCCGAAGGATTAATTACCCAGGGAGAAAAATACAATAAAGTTGTTGATATATGGGCAAAGAGTACGGATGATATAGCCAATGCAATGATGGAAGTTATGAAAAATCCAGGAGCTGCAGGTAAGTCTGGTAAAAAAGGTGACTCATCCGGAGACGCACTTAACGCTGTGTATATGATGGCAGATTCCGGAGCCAGGGGAAGTAAAGACCAGATGCGGCAGCTTGCTGGAATGCGTGGACTCATGGCTAAGCCTTCCGGTGAAATTATTGAAAATCCAATCACTGCCTGCTTTAGAGAGGGTTTAAGTGTACTTCAATATTTTATTTCAACCCATGGTGCAAGAAAGGGATTAGCTGATACGGCGTTGAAAACCGCTAATTCAGGATATCTAACCAGAAGACTTGCAGACGTTGCCCAGGATTGTGCAGTTGTTGAAGCGGACTGCGGTACGTTAATGGGAGTTGAGGTGGAACCCCTTCGTGAAGGGGGCGAGGTTATCCAGAGCCTTGGGGAAAGGATTTTAGGCAGAGTGACACAGAAGCCGGTCCGCGATCCTTATAAAGATGAAATTATTGTTGATAAAAACGTAGAACTTGATGAAGCGATTGTTGCAAAAATTGAATCTGCAGGTGTTACAAGTGTCACAATTCGGTCTGTTTTAACTTGTAAATCAAAAAATGGTGTTTGTGCTGCATGTTATGGCAGAGATCTTGCCTATGGTAAGACAGTGGAAATAGGGCAGGCTGTTGGCATAATGGCTGCTCAGTCCATTGGGGAGCCCGGAACACAGCTTACTATGCGTACTTTTCACATTGGTGGTACTGCAAGCAGAAAGGTTGAGGTTGCAGAAATCAGAGCAAGGGTTGCCGGTATTGTAAAATTTAATGATGACCTTCATATTGTTACTACTGCCGATGACAAGCAGATAGTAATGAACAGAATGGGGGGTGGATTCTCCATTACTGGTCCCGATGGAAGAGAAAGATCCAGAGAAACCGTTATTTATGGTGCAGCAATTCTTGTAAAAAATGGTGATTCCGCTAATGTAGGTGATGTTCTTGCAACGTGGGATCCATTTACAACCCCAATTTTAACTGAAGCGGACGGTAAAGTAAAATTTACAGATATTATAGTGGGCAGTACTGTTCAGGAGCAGATTGACCCGGCCACAGGCAAGGTGAGTCGAACCATCATTGAAGGAAAGATAGCAGATGTAAGGCCGAGAATTATTATTAAGGATGATGAAGGCAAAATTGTAAAACTGCCGGATGGTCCTTCTGTTGCATCTTATCTTTTACCAACAAATGCAATATTGATGGTTGACGAAGATGATCAGGTTAAGGCGGGTGATATAATAGCAAAACTTCCCAGTGCTACAACCAAGACCAAAGATATTACCGGAGGTCTCCCAAGGGTTGCAGAACTTTTTGAGATCAGGAAACCAAAGGAACCAAGTGTCCTGACAAGTATAGACGGGTATGTTACGGTAAGTAAAGCTACAAAGGGTAAACAAAAGGTTATAGTCACTCCTGCCGATGTTGGGGATAAAAAAGAATACCTTATTCCCAAGGGACGGCATGTCATGGTGTATGATGGTGATTATGTAAAGGCTGGAAGTCCGCTGATAGGAGGGAGCGCAAACCCCCAGGATATTTTGAATATCAAGGGAGAGGTTGCACTTGCAAGGTATCTTGTTGACGAAGTACAGGAAGTTTACCGACTTCAGGGTGTAAGAATCAATGATAAGCATATTGAGGTAATTATCAGACAGATGATGCGCCGTGTTAAAGTTGTTGATGCAGGGGATACTGATTTTATTCCCGATGAACAGGTTGACAGGACAGTTTTTGCTGAGACCAATCGGGATGTAGTTGCAAAGGGGGGAGCTCCGGCAAGGGGTGAACCTCTTATCCTCGGAATTACAAAGGCCTCACTTGCCACTGACAGCTTTATTTCTGCAGCCTCATTTCAGGAAACAACAAAAGTTTTAACTGAAGCGAGTATGCATGGAAAAGTTGATTCATTGAGGGGATTAAAGGAAAATGTAATTATGGGACGACTTATCCCTGCAGGTACAGGGTTTAAAGCTTATAAAAGTATAGACGTAAAAACATCTGAGTTGTCCGATGTATGAGTATTAAAGAAAAAGCTTGACAAATTTGGTTAACTAAATTATAATTAAACATTTTGTCGTACATGAAAATTCAGGGAATAATTCCACAAGGAGTTTATTAGAATATGCCGACTATTAATCAGCTGGTGAGAAAAGGAAGAAAGAAAATTTTAAAGAAACAGGGAACACCTGCACTTAAGGGTGGACCGCAAAAGCGCGGGGTGTGCACCAGGGTGTATACATCTACTCCCAAGAAGCCTAATTCGGCTTTAAGGAAAGTTGCAAGGGTGAGGCTGACAACAGGGATGGAGGTTGCAGCGTATATTCCAGGTATGGGACATAATCTGCAGGAACATTCAGTTGTCCTTGTAAGGGGTGGAAGGGTAAAAGACCTTCCAGGCGTTCGTTACCACATAGTGAGGGGTACCCTGGATACTTTGGGTGTTGAGGACAGGAAACAGGGCAGGTCTAAATACGGAACTAAACGACCTAAATAATCAGAGGGTCCTTATTTGTGGATTGCCTGGTATATTATTGTAAACGGGTTAAGGATTTGGTGTAATATGGCAAGAAAAAAAATTGTATCAGGATATTCAACTTCAGGCATCAGCCAGGAAAATCGTCTTGCTGGTAAATTTATTAATTGTGTTATGAAAGACGGCAAGAAATCTGTTGCTGAAAAAATTTTTAATGATGCTTTGAATATTGCAGAAGAAAAAATTGGTGAACCTGCGCTGTCGATCTTTGAGAAGGCTGTTGATAATATCCGACCTGCGGTTGAAGTGAAATCAAGAAGGGTTGGGGGGTCAACTTATCAGGTGCCCACGGAGATTAAACCCGCAAGACAGACTGCGCTTGCTTTCAGATGGCTGCTTAAGTACAGCAGGTCCAGATCGGAAAAGGGAATGGCAAAAAAGCTGGCGTCTGAATTGTTAGATGCATATAATGAACGAGGCGGGGCTGTAAAGAAGAAAGAGGATACACACAAAATGGCTGATGCAAACAAGGCATTTGCGCATTTTAGATGGTAAAATAGTTTTAAAAAGTCCTGTTAATATTTCAGGGAGGAATTAACGAAGATGGCAAAAGAGAAATTTAAGCGGACTAAACCGCATGTG
>CAZLBE010000008.1:1756-13923 GCA_964557635.1 uncultured Desulfobacterales bacterium | reverse complement strand
AAAATCAAATTGCACGAATTTATCATAATGCCCAATCATATCCACGATATTATTGAAATTACCGTAGGGGCGGATTCCATATCCGCCCAAATAACTGGGTAAAACCGGATCCGCCTCATTGCGGTTAAAAGAAAAAAAACAGGATAAATTTTTTATTCTTCCTGTTTAGCTTTTATTTTCTCAATAATCTTAGGTGCAAGATCTCCGGGGACTTCATCGTAATGATCAAATTCCATGGTAAATGTCCCTCTGCCTCCGGTCATTGATCTTAAATCAGGGGCATATCTTAAAATTTCCGACATGGGTACATGGGCATTGATAATCTGTTTTTCTCCTTCTGAATCCATTCCAAGAACCCTTCCGCGTCTTGAATTCAGATCTCCCATAATATCACCTGTAAATTCATCGGGAACAAGTATTGAAATTTTCATTATGGGTTCAAGCAGAACGGCTTTTGCCTGCTCAGCCGCTTTTTTAAAGGCAATGGAACCTGCTATTTTAAATGCCATTTCCGAAGAATCAACAGAGTGATAACTTCCGTCATCAACGGTTGTTCTGAAATCAACACATGGAAATCCTGCAAGTATTCCTTTCTGGGAGGCTTCAACAATTCCCTTTTCAACTGCAGGAATATAATTTTTAGGAATTGAACCGCCGACAATTTTGTCTACAAATTCAAAGCCGCTTCCATTTGAGAGGGGTTCGAGAATAACCCAGCAGTCTCCATACTGACCATGTCCGCCGGATTGTTTTTTATGCTTACCCTGTACCCTGACTTTTTTCTTGAAAGTTTCTCTGTAAGGCACTGTGGGCGTTTTTATCTCCATTTCAACATTGAATTTTCGTTTAATTTTATCAATGGTGGTTTCGATATGAACAAGACCCCGTCCTGACAGTATTGTTTCATGTGTTTCAGCTTCACGTTTAAGCTGCAGGCCTGTATCTTCTTCCATAATTTTTTTTATGGAAGAGTAAATTTTGTCTTCATCCCCTTTTTTCTTTGCTGAAACGGCAAAGGAAATAACAGGAGGCATTGGAGCAGGAGGCGTAAACTGAATTTTTTTATCGTCTGTTATTGTATCTCCTGTTAAAGTCTCTTTGAGTTTTGCAACGGCAACAATGGAACCTGGCAGGGCCTCATTTATCTGTTTCTGATCTTTGCCCTTGATTTCGAGAAGCTGTGTAAATCTTTCCTTTACGTCTTTATTTACATTTAAGAAATTACCCTCTTTACCTAACTTTCCTGAAATCACCCTGAATACTGAAAGTCTGCCCGCATATGGATCAACTATTGTATTAAATACAAAGCCACAGAACGGTGCATCGGGATCCGGAGAAATTTCAATTTTTTCTCCGTTTTCATCCATAGCTTCCCATGCCCCCCTGTCAACGGGAGATGGCAGGTAATCATTAATAAAGTCAAGGAGAGAATCTATGCCGATTAATTTTACAGCGGCACCGCACATAACCGGAGACAATTCAGCATTGGTTATACCTTTGCGGAAAACCCTTTTAATATCTTCTTGGGAAATTGCTTCTCCTTCAAGGTAGCTTTCAAGGAGGTCATCGTCCAATTCTGCAATATTTTCAATGAATTCTTCCTTTGCAGATTCAACTTCATCTGCCATGTCAGACGGTACATCCGTTTCTTCAAATTCTCCGCTGTCATTATAAACATATGCTTTGCCGGAAATGAGATCTACAATACCTTTAAAATCGTCTTCTTTTCCAATGGGAAGCTGGGTAATAATTGTTTTGAACTTCAGAGATTTTTTGCATTGTTCAACAGCTCTGTAAAAATCAGCTCTTTCACGGTCAAGTTTATTGATAAACAGCATTGAAGGCTGATGATGTTCAGCAACACAGGCTGCAGCTTTTTCTGTCATGGCGCTTGGGCCACCCACTCCGTCAATAACAAGAATAACACTGTCTGCTGCGGGCAGGCATATTTTTGAAGATGAAAAAAAGTTCTGATCTCCGGGAGTGTCCATAAGTGTGACAGAATATTTTTTCCATGAGTATTTGTTGAAAGCACTGCTTACACTCTGCTGTTTTTTAACTTCTTCAGGCTGAAAATCCATGGAAGTATTGCCATCTTCCACCTTTCCGAAACGCGTTACAACTCCTGTTTTAAAGAGCATTGCTTCAGCAAGAGAAGTTTTCCCCGCACCTCCATGACCAGCCAGTGCGATATTTCTCATTTTTTTAATCTGTTCAGTCATTACAACTCCTTTTTCCAATGGTTTTTTTTTATATGAAATAGAATGTAAATCTTTACGTCTATTTCATACTTTGTCAGAATCTTTGATTCTTTGAGACGGGTCTGGACTTGAATCCAGATTCGCCTCATGGCGGTTATAAGAAATAAAACGTAACACATTATTTTATTGGCTTCGCGCCTACGGCCCATTTTTTGTTGTGAAGCCGTCTGAGAGTTTCCAAATCAGCCCCATGGCCGTTTATACAATCAGTTTTCAGCTGACTGATAACTGACAACTGATAACTGCGTCTTTGCCGCTTTAATGCCTTACTCCTGAATTTCTGTAATAAAAAACAAGAAATTGAGGAAAGGCACATGGGTTACGGGCATTGCTCACTTTAGATCTTGTTACATATATTACCCTGATAGCGCAAGGATATTATGAATTCAATATTTCCTTTGGGTCCTGCAATAGGTGATTGAATGATCTTGCCCGTATAATATCCCCTTGCATTGAAAAAAAATTTTATTTCATCGATAATCTCCTGCCTTATCACCGGATCACGTACAACACCACCTTTACCAATTCTATTTCTGCCTGCCTCAAACTGAGGTTTGATCAGCGCAAGGATCAGGCTTTTCTGTTTCATAAATTTTTCAGCTGCAGGAACAACGAGTTTTAAAGAAATAAATGAAGTATCCACAGTGACAATGTCGACTTTTTCACCTATTATGTCAAAATTCATATAACGGATGTTGGTCCGTTCAATCACCACAACCCTTTTATCCTGTCTTAAGCTCCACGCCAATTGCCCATATCCCACATCAACTGCATAGACTTTTTTAGCCCCGTGCTGTAGCAGGCAGTCGGTAAATCCCCCGGTTGATGCGCCTATATCCATACAGGTAAGATTAGTTACATCAACGGGAATGGTATTTATTGCATGGTCAAGTTTCAGCCCCCCGCGGCTTACAAAGGGCATATCTTCACCTTTAATTGTAATGACAGCATTTATATCTGTTCTTGATCCGGCTTTATCTTTTAAAATATTATTTACAAGCACCCTGCCTGACATGATCATGGCCCTTGCGCGTTCCCTTGATTTTGCAAGGCCCTTCTGCACAACAAGGATATCAAGCCTTTCTTTTTTTTTCATCATTTTTTTGTAATCGTTCACAGTTAATTCTCTAACTGTAAGTGTTTATTTTTTTTCATCATTCTCTCTTTAATTTAAAAGCAGCTTTTACAATTGCCGAAGAATCAATATGGTACTCTTTTCTTAAAATTTCTGCCGCTCCATGTTCCACAAATTTATCCCTGATCCCTATTCGTTTTATTTTGCAGTTAAATTTTCCATTATCTGCAAGCAGTTCTAATACGGCACTGCCAAAACCTCCGTCAAGCACATTATCTTCCGCTATTATAACAGCACCTGTTTTTTCTGTTATTTCAAGAATAAGATTTTTATCAAGGGGTTTTATAAATCTTGCATTTACAACGGCAGTGGAAATGCCAGATTTTTGCAGCTCATCTTTTGCCTTTACCGCCTCTGCCACTTCTCTTCCAACGGCGATAATACAGAGATCATCTCCCTGTGAAATAAGTTCACCCTTTCCAATTTCAATGGGAACAGGTGTGTCTTCAATTTCTACACCGCAAGCTTTACCCCTTGGATAGCGAAGGGCAACCGGGCCATCATGATCCAATGCCGTTTTAAGCATTTTTGCAAGTTCATTCTCATCCTTTGGGGCCATGACAACCATATTGGGGATGTTTCTAAGGTATGAGAAATCAAAAAGACCATGGTGTGTAGGTCCGTCTTCACCCACAATACCCCCGCGGTCAATGGCAAAAACAACATGATGGGATTCAATGCAGACGTCATGGAGGATCTGGTCGTATGCCCTCTGGAGAAAAGTTGAATAAATGGCAACTACGGGTTTCATACCTTTCGATGCAAGGGCAGCTGCAAAAGTCACAGCATGCTGTTCAGCTATGCCCACGTCAAAGAAACGTTCCGGGAAAAGCCTGCTGAATTCGTTTAGACCTGTTCCTTCGGGCATGGCAGCTGTTATGGCTATAATATTTTTATCATTTTTAGCAAGATTTATAAGGGTTTTGCCAAAAATTTCAGTGTAGGACGGAATGGCAGAACTTTTCCCATTACCGTTTCCCGTATTAATGTCAAAGGAACCTACGCCGTGAAAATAAACGGGATTTTTTTCGGCAGGCTCATACCCCTTTCCTTTGATGGTTCTCACATGGAGCAGTACAGGTTCATGGTGGTCCTTAATATTTTCCATGATATCGATCAGGTGGTCTAATCTGTGGCCGTTAATCGGCCCGAAATAATCGAAATTCAATGACTCAAAAAACATACCCGGAGTGACAAAGGTTTTAAATGAATCTTCGGAACGTTTTGCAAATTTGTAAATATCATCACCAATACCCGGAAGGGATTTTAAAAAGGAACCAAACTCTTTTTTCATGTTCTGCAGGTATTTTGCAGAAAGTGTTCTGCTTAAAAAAGAGGAAAGCGCCCCTACATTGTGTGAAATGGACATATCATTGTCATTTAAAATAACGATGAGATCTCTGCCTGAATCCCCTGCCTGGTTAAGTCCTTCAAAGGCAAGACCTGCCGTCATTGAACCGTCTCCGATAACAGATATCACCTTGGAGCTGTCTTTTTTAAAGTGTTTTGCCCAGGATATGCCAAGGCCAGCTGAAATTGACGTTCCGCTGTGCCCCACGGTAAATCCGTCACAGGGACTTTCACTCATTTTTGCAAAGCCTGAAAGCCCCTTGAAAGTACGCAAAGAATCAAATTTGTCATTTCTTCCGGTGATAATTTTATGTGCATAGGCCTGATGTCCCACATCCCATATTAATGTGTCTTCGGGAATATTGAAAACATAATGTATTGCAATGGTAAGTTCCACAACCCCAAGGCTTGAGGCAAGGTGCCCCCCTGTTTTTGAGACAACGGAAATAATTCTGTTACGAATTTCCTGCGCAAGTACTGGCAGGTCTGTCCTGTCAAGCTCTTTTATATCTTTACTGGTTTTAATTTTATCAAGCAGGTTCAATTATGTTTACCTCAATCCAGATCTGCCTCATGGCCGTTATAAATTGTTTTATTCTTTAAGTTTTTTAAATGTTTATTTTTGCCTTTTTAAGATGTATTGTGCGATGGCCTTCAGGGGAAGACCGTTCTCTTTAAAAATTTCAAGGGCGTTAACAGCGTCATTGACAAGTTTTTGTGCGTATTTTTTTGACTCTTCAAGTCCGATAAGACCCGGAAAAGTGAGCTTATGGTTTGCAGCATCGGAGCCTTTTGCCTTGCCCATGATTTCAGGGTCACCTTCAATATTTAAAATATCATCTGTCACCTGAAAGGCAAGCCCTGTTTTTTCAGCATAGATCATAAGTGCATCAAGTTCTCTTTTTCCGGCTCCAATGGACACTGCTCCTGCAGCAACACTTGCCATTATCATTTTTCCGGTTTTCATGAGGTGCATTTTTTCTAAGTATTCAAGACTGTTTACATGAAGCAGATCATAAGTTGTTTCGTCGGTTTTATGTCTTTTTGCGGGATGTGTCCCGGTTGAAACCGGATCTGCCTTATGGCAGTTATCGGGCATTAATTCAGACTGCATGTCCATCATCTGTCCTTCAACCATTCCGTTCACCCCTGCTGCATCGGATATTATTGCAATAATATCAAGGAGAATTTTTTTTTCGGGAAATGTTTCAAAAAATAGCTCAGGCCTGGATAAAATCCAAAAACTATGGGTGAGAAGCCCGTCTCCTGCAAGAATTGCAGTGGCTTCTGAAAATTGTTTATGACAGGTTGGCTTACCTCTTCTTAAATCATCATCATCCATGGCGGGAAGGTCATCGTGGATCAAAGAATAGGTATGGATCATTTCAATGGCGCATGCACCTGGTAGAGCATATGCCGGATCTTTGCCGCAGGCCTCTGCAGCAGCCATGGCAAGAACAGGCCGAAGCCTTTTCCCCCCTGCCATGACGGAATGATTCATTGCCTGTGTAAGCTCTTTTCCCATATTGCATTGAACAAGAATTTTTTCAAGAAATGCATTAATGACATCTCTTTTTTCCTTTAAATACAGGGAAAGATTAAATGCATTTTTTTGTCTATTCATCGTTTATTCTATTCATCATTTAACTGAAAGGGTTCTTCTTTAATGTTTCCATTGTTGTTTTTTAAAATGACACTGATTTTTGTTTCCGTTTCATCAAGGATGTCATGGCAGACTGAAGAATATTTCATGCCCTGTTCAAATTTTTTAATCGCCTTTTCAAGGGGCAGTCTGCCTGACTCAAGTTCTTTTACGATGTTTTCCAATTGTTCCATTGCTTCTTCAAATGTTTTTTTCTTTGCCATTTCTCTTTTTCACCTGACACAAAAGCTTTCCCTTTGCAAGGATTACCTCTATTATATTTCCTGTTGCAGTCATATCTGAATCTAAAAGGACAATTTTTTCCGGATATTGCCTTGTAATACTATAACCCCTTTCAAGTACAGCCTCAGGACTGAGAGCTGTAAGCCCTGCATTAAGCTTGTCATGTTCTGCTCTGCAGCGCTTAATAATACCGGTCATACCTGTTTTAAGCCTTGAAATGAAATTATCACACTCTTTTTTCAGGATTGAAATATTTTTGCCGGGATTATTTGCGTACAATGATTTGTCAAACCATTGAAGTTTTTCCTTATGTGAAAAAATGAGCTTTTCCATGGAAACTCTGCACCGTGTATCAATATCTTCAAGCCTGAACCGCATATCATCAATGATTCCTGCCGGACTTTTTAATCTTGATTCCAAATCATTGACCTGGTTTTTCAAAAATGCAAAATAATGCTGAAATCCATTTAACATGGCTTTCTCAAGGGCTAAGATATTTTCTTTAAGAGCTTTTACGTCGGGAACGGCAAGCTCAGCAGCTGCCGATGGCGTTGGTGCACGAAGATCTGCTGCAAAATCGGCAATTGTAAAATCTGTTTCATGCCCTACAGCGGAAATTACAGGAATAACAGAGTCATATACAGCCCTTGCAACTTTTTCAGAATTAAAGGCGGCAAGGTCTTCAAGTGAGCCTCCGCCCCTGCACAGAATAATAAGATCAGAGTTTTCCATGGAATTTACCATTGCAAGGGCATTGGCAATTTCATGTTCAGCTTCACTGCCCTGGACTTTTACAGGCACAATTTCAAGAGAAATACCGGGAAATCTTCTTTTACTGACATTGATCACATCTTTTACTGCAGCGCCTGTTCCAGATGTTATCACGCTAATTTTCAAGGGAAAAAAGGGAATTGGTTTTTTAAGGCCCTCATCAAAAAGCCCTTCTTTTGCAAGTTTTCTTTTTAATTGCTCAAAAGCGATCTGAAGCGCACCTGCACCTTCAGGCTCAAGATGTTCAAGGATCAGCTGATAGGAGCCCCTTGGTTCATAAAGGGACAGTCTTCCCATTCCGGTGATTTTCATACCGCTTTCAGGGGCAAACTTCAGCCTTTTTCTCTGATTTTTGAACATCACGCAGTTTATAAGAGAGTTATTGTCTTTTAAGGAAAAATATGAATGACCTGAGGCAGGAAGGGAAAAATTTGAAATTTCTCCTGTAATCCATATAAACGGGTATTGTTCTTCAAGAAGTTTTTTTAACTTTCCATTAAGTTCTGAAACCGTGTATATATGCCTCAAATTTTTTCCCTGTCTATCTATATTTATTTACTATTGACTATTCCCCGTAATTTCATTTAAGGGCACTGCAAGAATATTTGTTCTTCCCTGTCCCGTAAAAAGATTACCCTGAACAACACTTATATAAAGCTCATTATTGTATGTGAAAACAGACTGTATTGCGCCCTGGAATTGAGAGTCAATTTTGCGCAGGATATAATTATTGTCCTGCATGGAAAGTATTCCAAGCCCTCCTTTTTCCGGTCCTCCTCCAATAACGCTTAAAAGGCCTGATTCATTTGCAGGTACAGCTGCAAAATATCTGCCGTTTAAATTCATGATGGCAGGCATGGCCCAGATTGAAATTTGCTTTGGAGCATCAAAATTGCTTAAAGGGTCGTCGTAAAGTATTGTTTTTACGGAGCCGCATAGCAGGGAAGAGGATTCCCATATCTCTTTATTTTTTTCATAAATTACAAATTTGCGGCCTGCATTGTAAAAACCAATATCTTTTACGCCATTGTGGTTAAAATCACAGATAAAAGCACCCATAAGGTTAAAGGATGGAAGAGATGTGATTTTTTTGATCCTTTTAATGCTTCCCGATTCAATGGATAACAGATAAGTATTTGTTCCAAGAAAGTCTTCATCATCGAATTCCTGGCCGTAAAGAGCGTTGTTTACGCCGTCTCCATTTGTATCAACCATTGAAAGAATATAATTAATATTTTCAGCTATGAGATTAAATCCGTTGTTCTCAAAGGAAAGAATCCTGGACTGCATCCCCTCATCTTTAACAAAGATATTCAGCACGACAATATGATTGTTTCCAGTCATCATATTAAGTATTTCACCAAAACCGTCGTATTGATATTTAAAGTGTTTTTTGCCGTCAATGCTGTCAGCAAAGATCGTCTGTCCGCTTAAATAAACAAAAAACGGAGAAGCATTTTTTACAGGTGCAATCATACCCATGTTTAAAACTATTTTATCAATACTTCCTGCAGGCCTGTATTTTTTTATTTTTATATTGGATGCAAGGCCTGGAGTCAGTAAATTCATGGGTTGTTTCTGCTGATTTTTAATTTTTGTTTCAGAGGAGACAATGGGCCTGGCAGGCAGTAAAATAGGAGATGCTCCTGCAGTTCCCGCAGGCGCAGCAACTGAGCTTTTCGCTGTGTCAGAAACAGCAGAGTGTTTTATGGCAGAAACAGCTGGTATAGCAGAGACAGAACTTTCCGAGGAAATGGGAGAGGCATCTGATACAGTCCCGTCTGCGGCAGAAAAATTTTCCGACATCAGTATTTCGCCTCCGCTCCATACAGTGATCTGGTTTTTTTCAGCTAAAATTAAAACGCCATAAGCCATGGGCAATGCAGTTGACCTTTTTGTGATTTTTTTATAACCTTTCCAGTTCAACGACGGCAGGCCTGCCCTTACTATTTTGTACAGAGAATAGTTTTCTCCTCCAATATCCATGAAAACAGCATCAACATCACTGAACCTTGAAGCTGTTTCACCTGATTTTATTTTATACGTTTTTTTATTGTTCTTTTCATTTAAAGGCTTAACCTGCACCTCTGAAAAAGAAGCTTCAGCTTTTTTTACCCGGCACACAGCTGCCGGAATGGGGAAGGAGCCAAGGTCTTTACCGGTAGAAGGATCAATTATTTTTTCCCCCTTTGAAAAAATAGTCCAGAGATCACCTTTTTTTACATTATCCTTAAATCCCTTATTAATGAGGTTTCTATGCTGTTGTGTTTTTATAAAGACACCATGGATTACGCTTAAGTCATCTATTATTTTATTTGCAATTGATGAAGGCTGGGAAAATGCAGGTATCGGTAAAATAAGGCATAAGACAAGGATAATTAAACATATTTTTTTTTGTTTGTTCAGCAAAATTCAACTCCTTTTTTAAGAGTAATATGAATGTTAAGCAAAATTACTATAATTGTACCTGGAAAATAGTCAACTCAAAAAAACCGGTGACTTTTGCCATCGGTTTTTTTTGGGTATTTTAAAAGGCTGACGGTAATTTAAAATGTTTAATTTTCCGGCCTACTCAGAGCAGAACCAAATCGGCCGTGACTGCTGTGCAAAATTAGAATTTAAAAACCATACCGGCACTGGCCTGATACATATCGGAATCAGCATGGCCATTTGATGTAAGCTGGTCTGCTCCATCGCCTGTCACAAGATACCCGAATTCGGCTTTAAGTGCTACGTTCTTATTAAATTTATAAGAGTACCACAGATCAAATTCATACCCGATATCATTATCTTTCTTTTTGCCTGCAATATAATCAAGATCTTCTGCAGAATACAACTTACGAACTGCAGCTCTTACTTTATTTTTCGGATCAATCTGATATTCTCCCTGAAGTGCAATATTGATCAGTCCCCTGTCATTGATAAAAGGAGCATCAGATACAAAATTATCTGCTTTACCTGTCAGAGAATCACCTGTAAAAAGAACAATACCGCATTTGATATCCGTATCAACGGAATCAAAATTATCTGCATCATTATCATTGGGATCATCATCTCCGCTTACATACAGGGTATTTAGAGAGACCTTGAATTTATCATTTACTTTATAGCCTACAGTTAAATTTCCAAGGTATCCACTGCGGTCAACATCATGCCCCAGACCCTTGTCATAATCTATGGTTCCGCCATTATATATGGCATCAAAATCTCCAAATATTCTGTCAGCTTTGAATTTGCCGGTAATTCCAAGCCAGTAATAATTGGCGCTGTAATTTGTGGCATACTTTTTTTCCTGTTTAAGGTTGTTGTAAAGTCCGAAAAAACCAAGTTTAAGATTCTCATTTACTTTACCATTTGCCTTTAAAAAGAAAAAATCATCGTTGTCGTTTGTTGAGACTTTATTTGTTCTGCCAAAGGCATCATAGCCCCGAAACCATGCGCCGGTCAACTTCCAGTCATTGATGTTTGTCTGGTATTTAAGACCTGAAGCTGTTTCAGTCCACACCCATTTATTAAGCCCTGTTTTTTGAAGTCCTGCGGTAAATTTTCCGTTCAGAGCTGATAATTGTGCATAGGCAAAACGGGTTTCCGTTGTGGTTGAATCCCCTGAAAGATCAAAATTATCATCACCCCAGTAATATGCTCCGCCTTCAAAACCATATACAAATTTTGCACGCCCGTCATCGGTTGTACCTTCAAAACGAAGTCTTACCTTTGTTTTTGCGAATTGAGTGGTGTCCCCCTCATCAAATACGGTTTTCCATTTATTGAAGGTTCCGCTGGTGGTACTGCTGAAAACATCGGTTCCTCCGGATTTTTGTTCATTTTTCAGTGTATTTGTATTATTGGTAGTGGTCATGGTGTTCAACATACTGCCGTGAAAATCAAAAGAAAAGGCAGACGCTGCGCCGGCAAGCGGCAGGGACAAAACAGCCGTCATAATCAAATACAAAACAATCTTTTTCATCTGTTCCTCCATTATAAGTTTTTCCTTAATGAGTAAATAAAAGTTTTACAGCTAATTACAAATTTTTTTTAGTATAAATTTCAGTTTAAAATTACCCGTCAGCCAAACGCATGGTTCTTCTCCTTTCCCCCAACACTTCTTATTTTTCCCCCAACACTTCTTATTTTACATTGGTTCCTGATAACGGCCATGAGGCCGATCGGGATTTACCCGAATTTGCCTCAAAGAATCAAAAATTTTGACAAATTATGGGTCGTAGACGCAAAGCCAATAAAAGTAAGTGTTTACGTTTTTTTCTTAAAAAATAATGCTGCATCTGATTCATACCATAACAGGCACTTGCCACGAGAGTCTGCCATGGATCTGGCCGGATACAATTTTAGCAGTATATTTACAGGTTTTATATGGCGTTTGTCAAATATTTTAACTTATTATTTTTTTAAATTTTTCCCCTGTGGTAATGTTGTCTGTATGAGACTGGTTAATCTGGGACCAGTTAATGCCGTGGAAAAATATAAATTGTTCTTTTCATAATTTGTATATGTAAAAAAACTGGTCAGAATATTCATGATGTGGTAAGTATCATCTCCAAAGCAGTTTTAGAAAATCACCATGAATCCAGATCGGCCTCACGGCCGTTTATTAAGAAATAAAAAGTAAATTATTACGTTTATTGGCTTCGCACTTTCAGCCCTATATTTGTCATAACCTCTGATTCTTTGAGGCGGCTGGGCCAAATCCAAATCGGCCTCATGGCCGTTATATGAAAATTTCTGATAATGAAAAGTTTAATTCTGT
>CAZLBE010000008.1:0-1656 GCA_964557635.1 uncultured Desulfobacterales bacterium | reverse complement strand
ATCGGCCTCATGGCCGTTATATGAAAATTTCTGATAATGAAAAGTTTAATTCTGTGGAGGGGGTAACGATACAATCTGAGCCTGCAAGCAAAGAAAGACGTAAATTTTTAATGGGTGCTTCAGCAGCCCTTGGTGCAGCCTGTTTTCCTGCATCTCTATTTGCAAAATCCGGTGATCCGATTCTGAAATTAGGATATCTTCCAATTACCGATGCGGCTCCTTTATTGATTGCCCATGCATTGGGATATTTCCGTGAAGAGGGGATTAATGCACCAAGACCTGTTATGGGCACAACTCTGGTGTGAAGCCAACAGGGAAGAGGCCGCTCATATTTTAAGCAGGGACGGGGCTGGTTATCTTCCGGAGAAAGCAGATGTGTTAAAAAGGGTTTTTACTGTTTATGATATTAAAAAATACACTGCCGGTCCTGTACCAAAGCCTGTGATGCACCCTGAATGGCATATTCATAGAATAGGGTTTCAGCCCTATCCTTTTCATTCAGCAACAAGATTTATTATAGAACAGATGTCTGAAACCCTTGTTGAAGGCGATTCTTCGTTCCTTAAATCCCTTGATCCTGCAAAGGCTGCAGCAAAACTTGTTGATGAGAGATTTGTGATTAATGCCATGAAAAATGACAGGGCTTTTGGGACTTTTCCCGTTTTTAATATTGAAAAACCTTTTTTCCGGGAAGAGACTATTGAAATCGATTAACAGGTTTATATATAAAAATACAAAGGAGACAGGTCTTAATGTTGTATTTGACATTGAGGATGCCGGTTTTAAATATGAAATTTTAGGAATGCTGATTTTTGTCATTCTATGGATTGTAGTAAGTTTGATTCTTTCCATAACCCCGAATTTTGAACATTTCAGGGGATTTTCTCCTGCTCCTGTGTTTAAAGCTTTATGGGCCGCTGCCTTTGAAAGTCGTTTCTGGGTATCTGTTTGGGCAAGCCTGAAACGCATTGGTATTGGAATTTTTATTGCTGCTGTACTTGGAATTCCGGCAGGACTTGTGGTAGGTTTTTTTCCGCGCTTGAGGAAATTGACATATTCTCCAATTCAATTTTTAAGGATGATAAGCCCTTTGTCATGGATGCCCGTTGCTGTCATTGTTTTTGCACATTTTGATTCTGCAGTTGATTTTCTTATTGTCATGGCAACTGTCTGGCCCATAATCCTCAACACAGCCATGGGTGTTATGAACATAAATCCACAGTGGATTAAAATGGCATTAAATCAGGGTGCAGATAATGTGCAGTTGCTTCGTACCATTGTAATTCCTTTTTCTCTGCCATATTGTTTAACAAGTGTTCGCATGGCTCTTGGTATTGCATGGATTGTGCTTGTGCCGGCTGAATTTCTCGGCGTTTCAAGCGGATTAGGGTATCTTATTAACGATGCAAGGGATACAATGGAATATGACAGACTTATGGCAATGATAATTGCCATAGGAATTCTTGGATTTATTCTTGACAGAATCCTTCAAAAAATTCAAACTGGTTTTAGATATTTTGGGGTTGAATAGATATTTTCAGGTTTAATATTTCTATATTTGTTGAGAGGCGGCTGGTTTTGAATTCAGAGCCGCATTATGCCGGTTATGTTGGAAATAATTGATAAGTTCATGGCGCATGCCGTATTTTGAAATAA
>CAZLBE010000007.1:0-14118 GCA_964557635.1 uncultured Desulfobacterales bacterium | reverse complement strand
CAAGACAGGCAGTTGACTCATATATTGCTGATTTAAGAGCCACTACTCTTTTGGAATTGGATCCTAAAATTTTTCGTTTAAACCAGCTTGGTATTCCACAAGACAGGATTGCAAAAAAATTAGGGGAGAGATAACGCGCGGGATGCTCGCAGCAGCCTCTTTAATTTGTTGAACCAGATTCCTGGTAAAGAGTCGTTCTTGTATATCGGATTTAGATTGGGAGATTGTAGATTGGGGACATAGATTGGGGGACACCTTATTTAATGATAACAAGGAACATGCTATGGGAAAGCCGCAGCGCAGATGTTCAAAGTTATTTGTTACCAAAAGTGAAATTATGAATATAATTGAAATTACTCAGTATTCAGAAGAAGTACTTGAAGCGCTAAACGATTTGCTGCCTCAATTGTCGCCGTCAGCTTTATCACTGTCAGCATCTGATTTGATTGAAATAATTCGAAATAAGTCTTCGTATTTGCTAATGGCCGAAAATGATGGTCAATATTGTGGAAGTCTTACATTAGTCACGTTAAAGATTCCAACCGGCACAAAAGCATTGATTGAAGATGTAGTGGTAAATTGTAATGATCGTGGAAAAGGAGTTGGCAGGATGCTCTTAGAGTGTGCTGTTAACCTATCAAAAGAGCTCGGAGCCAAAACAGTAGAGTTAACGTCAAGTTCGTCCCGTGAAGTCGCCAATGCTTTATATAAGAAAGTTGATTTTGAGTTGAGAGAGACAAATGTTTATCGGCATCAAAATACATAACAATGGTTTCTTTTGTGGAAGTGAAAACAAAAAGGGGTTGAGTCTTAAATTCTATTGGGACAATGAAAGGAAAGAAGCATTAACTGAATATCTAAATGCTCAGTATTTTGCTGGTAAGGGTAATATACTCCATGGAGCAATTCAAATGGGCCCCTTGATGAAATAATGGCGTGGACAATTTATATGGTTACAAAAGAAATGGCAGTAACGACTACGATTTGTTGGCTTATCACAACACACACCTTGACACAATGCCATTTATTATGTACGTCTGAATGTACATTAGTGCCTTACCCCTGAATTTCTGCAATAAAAAACAAGAAATTGAGGTAGACACTTGGGTTGCGGGCATAGATCGCTTTAGAGAACAAATTTTATCATCGGACGATTATCGTACAATTAAAGGGAATTTGATGGAAGATGTACATGATGCAATCGTGCTTCAGATTACTCCTTCCGTGATCTCCCATTACGTAAGTTTTTTCCCATTGGCTTCGATCTTTATCCGCGGTATTATGTCCTGTGGCAGGGTTTCCATAACCGATGGTCACATATGAATTTTAATGAACAGGAAATTATACAATGAAAAAAATCGGGAGAAACGATCCATGCCCCTGCGGCAGCGGGCGCAAATATAAAAAATGCTGCCTTCGCAGTGGTGGGGGATTTCAATCGTACACAGTGGAAGAAAGAGTGTTTGCTTTACAGAAAATGGGCGATTTTGTTGATCAGGGGGGCTGGCAAGGATATGAAATTGAGGCCATGGATATATTCTGGGATGATCTGGCAGAAAAACTTCCCCAGTTGGACGAAGATGTCCATTTAATGAGCCAAAATATGTTCGATTTCTGGTTTTATTTTGATCTTAAAACCGACGGGAACCAGCCTTTGTTCCAATCTTTTATCGATGAAGGCCCCATCCTTACAAAGGGGGAACAAAGTTTTTTAAATATGGCCGGCAGGTCATGTGTGCGACTTTATGAGGCGGTTAAGGTTATCCCTGGAAAATCTATCACCTTAAAGGATTTAATTAACGGCCAGGTTACACAAGTAAGGGAAATCAGTGGATCTCAATCAATGCAGCGCCATGAAATATTAGCGGCACGCATAATGCCTGTGGGGGCATCCGGCAGGCCGGAAATGGATGGTGGCCTTTTTGTTTTCCCGCGCATGCAAAGGGAAAAGATCGTAAACAAAGTAAAATCTATGTATGTGGAGTTTAAACAAGAATCGCCCGGAGCGGCTGATCCTGAATTTTATAAGCAAATGCCTCCGCTATTTAATCAGATGTGGCTGGCCCCCTTTATCAATCCTATTCCCGATATGGTGACCCGCGACGGCCATAAAATGATAATGACCGAGGTCTATTTTGATGTGACTGACACCAATGCACTCAAGGCTGTCCTGGATACAAAAAAAGACCTTGAACGTGAAACCGAAGAATTGAAATGGATCTGGCTGTCAAAGCCCAAAGACGGCCGTAAGGGTATCTATGGGTTCTTCCGTATGGATGGCCAGCGTCTTATTCTGGAAACCAGTTCAAAAGAATGGGGTGAAAAGCGTAAGGCAAAAATAAAAAGAATTGCAGGAGATCTTACCCTGTACAAAATCACCAAGTATAGCAGTATTCAGAGCCTCATGGAGGAGTTTAAATCCGGAAAATTTGAACCGAGAGATGGTTTTGAGGATTTGTCCCCAGCGGACAGAGAAGCATTAAACCAGGCCTTACAAGAGGAACAAAAAAAATATTACAAGAAATGGCTTGACATGGATATCCCCATGCTGGACGGCCATACCCCTCGCCAAGCTGCCAGGTCCCATGCGCTTAAACCCAGGATTATCGACATGCTCAAGGATCTTGAATACCATTATGAAGCGGAACTGATAAGGGGGAGGCCGGGTTTTGATCCTTCCTGGATGTGGGAGGAACTGGCTCTGGAAAACGAAAACCCGAACCGGGAACAAGGAGGTTATCTGCCGCTTACAGGGTTTGAAGCCATGGAGCTTATGGTCAGGGGAATTGGGGATGTTGTCAGGAAGATAGCGGCTGGATATCGAAACAGGGACAATTTTGATGACACCATGACCCTGGATCGTGAAGATCTGAAAATGAATCTTGATTTTCAGCGTTTTGTCAGAGAGCAGACAACCCTGGCCGCTGAACAGGGCATGGAAAGGCAGATGGCCCGGGACTACGGCAACCTGCTGGTCTCCCACCTTGAATATATGGTCAATTACGAGTTGCATTTTCGAAAGACTTTCTGGATTGATCCATCCCTTTCCTATATGCTGGGGCACACCCGGCTGGATCTGGCCGGTGATATGCTTAAATTGCCTTATTCTTCTTTTGCCCTTGTTTTTAACGATCGTTTCACCCTTGAAATTGCTGAAAGAATGCTTTCCCAAATACCGGACTGCCCAATGGGTGGACGTAAACTTCAGATAATGAGCGTATATGTGAGGCAAATCCTATCCGGTGAAACAAGGGGATTTAGAATCGTGTTTTCTTTTGATGCCTTTATTGAACAATGGCCATATCTGATGGTCCGGGATTTAATGATTGATCCCAGGGACCAACTGGACCAGATCCTTACCAGCTATTTTCCGGATGCTGAGGAAAAGGGGATGGATCCGATTCTAAAATCGGAACTGATGCGGAAAATGGTGCACCTGGTGATCAATGCCATCCTTTACACCACCAGTGCAGATGTGGCAGCCGAAACAATAGCAGGTCCCCTGATCAGCCGGCAACAGCAGAGATCGGATACTTTGCCGGCTGATTCCGAATATCTTTCTTCACAGGAAGTGATATATCTTCCCGGAAAGATCAATATTTCTCATGTTCAAAAGATGCAGGCTGTGGAAAAGAGTAAATCCGGCGGTAAACTCATGGTGAAGTTTATGGTTCGCGGCCATTGGCGCAGGGCAAATCCCAAGTGGAAAGATCAGCGTCCAAGATGGATAAGCCCATATTGGAAAGGCCCGGATCTGGCAACCGTGATTGAGAGGCAATACCGCTTGACAACCTGAAAAAAATTAAAGGTTCAAAATAACATTTTCAACTAAAAGGGGATATTAAAAATGTCTGACTCTCAATGGACCAAGCGAGGTGGAACGTTCAGTCACAAAAATGCGTGTAAAGAATTCGGCCTGACAGAAGATGAAATAATTGATGCAATGAAAGCAGGAAAATTACAATACCGTAAGAACTATGCTCATGGTAATCCGTATTTCAGAGTACTCAGAAAAGAAGTTGAGGCATTAACCAAAGAATTACATGGGAATAACGCAGTAAAAGAACAAGAGATAAAGTTTAAGTTAAAGAAAATTAACAGAGAAATAAATAGCCTTAAGAGAAAACTGTCAGCTTTAGAAAAGCAAAAAGTTGAATTACTTGAAATCCAAAAACATATTACGCGATGATCAAGTTTTTATCGGACATTAAAGACTTAAGAGTTTAAGAGGGTTTCCGAAAAAAGCAGTCTGAAAATTATTAAAAGCAAACCCCCTGTTCCTAAATATGCACATAATAAATTAATGAAATTGTTCCACGTCTATTCAATAATTGGTGGAATGCCGGAAATTGTTCAAAAATATTCAGAACAAAAAGATATAATTGCATTAAAACCACACCCATATGCCGTAAGAGTTTATTCCGGACAATTAGAAATTGATCATATACAGACGTTAAAAGGGAAAAAATTTACACTCCTGAATCTTCCTTTTTATTTAACGGGATGTATTTCAGAATACCTTGAGTGGATAATATCGAAATAGAAAGATTTTAATATCAACAACAAAAAAGCTGCGGAATCTTTGGCATTTACCACATCCATGTCCTGGGTGCAAAAGACAAGGGTATCACCACCATGGCCCAGCTGGCAGATATGATCAAGGCAGGTAAGAAGATCAGATTAGCTGCTCCCATGAAAGGGACTTCCGATCTGCCCATGATGAAAACCATCCTGGACTTTTATGGTATTTCGTTAAAAGATATCGAAAAAGCAGGCGGCAGGGTCTTTCACGCTGTTTATGCAGACATGGTCAGCCTTTACAAGGACAGGCATGTGGATTTTGTATTCACCCATCTGGGCCTTCCCGCTGCTGCCGTTACCGAAATGACCATGAGTCGGGATTCTACCCTTATTTCCCTGTCCGATGCCTGTATTGATCATCTGCACAAAGAACTGGGAACACTGTCCAGGGATTCAGGAAGAAGCTTTATCCCAAAAGGCACCTACAAGGGACAGAATGTTGACGTGCCAACTGTTGTTTCTGCAGGCGAGTTGATCATCAACAAGGATGTGCCGGTTAATGTCGCCTATACCATTACTAAAATCATCTGTGAAAACACTGATGAACTTTACAAAATCAATCCTGCAAATAAAAATTTTAAACCGGAGACCGGATGGAAAAATGTTGCGCTTCCTCTTCATCCAGGCGCTGAAAAATATTATAAAGCAGCCGGTTTTATGAAATAAATCAGCGTGGTCAACCACGATAATGCAGTATGAATAAGAACAGGGTGTCTGCCTGGGCTCCCTGTCCTTAATCCGGGGAGAAAGAGAGGAAAAAATTTTCATGAAAGATCTTAATACCTGGCAAAATAAGGCCATTGGTGTATGGCTTGTTACCATTTCCATCTTTCAACTCTATACGGCCACTATGGGCATTTTTCAACCCCGTATCCAGCGGGGTGTCCATCTTTTATTTTTGCTTCCCGCGACCTTTGTCCTCTTTCCGGCATTCAAGAAAAATGCCCATAAAAAAATAGGATTAGTAAACTGGATACTTGCACTTCTCTCCATTTTTCCACCGCTTTATATTATAGTATTCCATGAACGTCTTGCTGAACGTCTGGAGTTTGTAGATGATGTGCGGATGATTGAACTTGTCCTGGGTGCATTGATGATACTGCTGATGCTGGAAGCTGTCCGGCGGGCAGTGGTCCCGGCCATGGCATATTTGATTGCCGCTTTTTTTGTTTATCTTTATGCTGCCCCCTATCTTCCCGGCGTATTTTATTCCAAACCCATCGCCTTTAGCGAACTTGTTGAAATGCAGTATCTTATCACTGACGCCGGTATTTTTGGCGCAATTACCGGGGTTTCTGCCACCTTTGTGGCATTGTTTATCATCTTCGGGGCCTTTATGGAGGTAACGAAAACCGGCCAGTTTTTTACCGATCTTGCATGCAGGATTGCCGGTAAAAGCAATGGGGGGCCCGCTAAAATTGCTGTTATTTCATCGGGGCTTTTTGGTTCCATCTCCGGCGTGGCAGCTGCCAATGTGTTTTCCACCGGGGTGTTTACCATTCCCTTGATGAAAAAGCTGGGATACCGGCGCAGATTCGCCGGAGCCGTAGAGGCTGCTGCCTCCACAGGAGGGATGCTCATGCCACCGGTCATGGGAGCCGGCGCCTTTGTCATGGCTGAAATTACAGGTATCTCCTACATTAATATCGTTATTGCTGCTATGTTAGGATCACTGCTGCTCTATGCAAGTCTTGTGATACGGGTCCATTATACAGCCAAAAGAGAAAAACTTGCAGGGGTGGGACAAGAAGAGATGGTCTCCTATAAGCAAATCCTCAAGGATTCCTATCTTCTTATCCCCATGGTTTTTCTTGTGGTGATGCTCCTTAAGGGGTATTCCCCTTTTCTTTCGGCCAATGCCGCCATTGCCGTTGTTTTTCTGATCAGTTTCATTAAAAAAGATACCCGGATGACACCGGCCAGAATTTTTGAAACCCTGCGTCTTTCAGGTTATAACATGATCATGATCGCCCTTGCCTGTGCCGGTGCGGGTATGGTGGTTTCCATTGTGACCCACACCGGTCTTGCCCTGGGCATTGCAACGGTCATCACCAACTGGTCCAGTGGGCACTTACTGCCTGCCATGCTCCTTGTCATGGTAACTTCATTGGTCATGGGAATGGGACTTCCCTGTACACCGGCCTATATCATTGCCGTTACCATTGGCGGGCCTGCCATGCTGGCAATGGGGGTCGATATGCTGCCGGCACATCTGTTTGTCTATTACTTTGCCGTTCTTGCCGGGGTAACCCCACCGGTGTGTGTCCCTGCTTTCTGTGCCGCATCCATTGCCAGGTCCAAGCCGCTTCAGACAGGGTTTGAAGCGTTTAAACTGGCATTGGCCGGATTTGTGATACCCTATGTTTTTGTGTTTAACCGGGCACTGCTCATGAAGGGAACTGCCCTTGAGATCATTACGGTCACTTTAATGATATTAATTGCGATCATTTTTTCTGCAGGGGCGCTTAGCGGTTATTTTTTCAAGCCCTTAACCTTTGGTTGGCGGATCGGTTTTTTTATCCTGTCAGGGCTGACAACATTTTTGTGTGCCCGCCCAGACCTGATCAATTCTCCCCTGGCCAGGACATTGGGTATCCTTGTCCTGGCAGGAATCTTGTTGTGGCCCCGCTATGAAAAAAACAGAGCGAATAGAAAACAGGGGGTTAATTAATAATGAACGACAAACTACTTTTTCTTGGGAAGGCAGACATTAAAAGCTTGGAGATTCATGTCAAAGAGATTATTAAAGCCATTGAAAAAGGGTTTAAAGACATATCTGACGGGAACGCGGAACTGCCCCATAAACCAAGTATTCATCCCCGACCGGATTGTTTTTTACGGGCCCTGCCCGGATATTTAAAAGGGATGGACCTGGCAGGAATCAAGTGGGTCAGCGCTTACCCGACGAATCGGCAAAAAGGTCTGCCGATAGTCAGCGGCCTGATTTTGCTCAATGACCCTCAAACCGGACTTCCATTGAGCCTCATGGATGGAAACTGGATCACGGCCTGGCGGACTGCTGCCGTGAGTGCAGTGGCTGCAGAACATCTGGCCGTAAAAGAGTCCGCTACACTGGGTATATGTGGTGCCGGGGTTCAGGGGAAAACCCATCTGGCAGCCCTTAACACGGTGTTACCCCATTTACAAAGGGTCAAAATATTTGATCCTGATCCCGCAGCCCTTAAACTTTTTATTCAGCAAGGGGCAAGTGCTTTTCCCAACCTTGATATACAGGGAGTTTCAAGTGCTCAGGATGCCTTTTGTAAGGCACAGGTAGTGGTGACAGCCGCCCCAATGATGAGCAGGCCACTGGCCATTATAGTGAAAAAAAATTTAGAGCCCGGTATGCTGCTGCTGCCGATAGACCTGGATTCTTACTTTGCCGCCTCTGCATTTAAAGCCTGCCGGACATTTTTCACCGACGATACAGACCAGCTTTTATGGTTAAAGGATCAGGGCCGGTTTGCCCATGTGGAAAAAATCGCCGGCGATTACAGCCAGCTGTTGTCCGGTCAAATCAGAGGACGCGGGGACAATAATGACTGCATCATGGCCATCAGTGTGGGTATTGCAATGGGTGATCTTGTCACCGCCGGCCTTATTTACAATAGAGCATGCGACAGGAACGTGGGCGTATGGTTGGACCTTTGAGCATGAACAGTCTTTTTCCGAAAATAGTTATCATTGGCGGTGGGATCATTGGGAGTTCCATTGCCTATCATCTGGCAAAGCAGGATGCCAATGTGACTTTGATCGAAAAAAGTGATCTGGCTTCAGGCAGTTCCGGTGCCTGTGACGGCCTGGTTTTCATGCAGTCCAAAAAACCTGGTATCCACCTCTTTCTTGCCATGGAAAGCCTCAAGCGATTTGAAGGTCTGCAAAAAGAATTACCCAGGGATATTGAATTCAAAAAATCAGGCGGTATGGTGATTATCGAAACAGATACCGAGTATCGTGCCATGGAAAAATTCACAAAGGAACAGCAGGCGATTGGTCTGGATGTCCGGTTATTGGATAATCCCCAGGCGCTTGAAAAAGAACCTTTTTTATCACCCGCCATCATAGGATCAACGTTTTCGCCCCTGGATGCCCAGGTCAATCCCATTAATCTGACCCTTGGGTTTGCCCTGGCTGCCCGAAAAAATCATACCAGGATCATTACCCATGCAGAGGTGCTGGGTATTTTAACCAAAAATAACCGCGTGACAGGGGTTGCCACGACCAGGGGAAATTTTGATGCGGATATCGTGGTGAATTCAGCCGGATCAATGGCAGGCACAGTGTCTGATATGGTAGGGGTGTCAACACCTGTGCAGCCCAGACGGGGTCAAATTGTCGTGACCCATGCTGAAAGGGCTGTCATCACCCATTGCCTGATTTCTGCCAAATATATTGCAGCCAAATATGACCCTTTACTGGCAGATGTGGCTGGTCAGGGAATTTCCCTGGAACAGACGGATAATGGCAATCTTCTTTTGGGGTCCACCAGAGAATTTGTTGGATTTAATAAGGAAAACACCCTGTCAGGTATTCGAAAAATTATCAGACAAACTGCGGTGGCCCTGCCGGTTTTGGAAAATTTTCAGATCATCAGAGCATTTGCAGGACTCAGACCTTATACTCCTGATGGGTTGCCCATTCTGGGTCCGGTCAGCTCCCTGGATGGTTTTTTCATAGCTGCCGGCCACGAAGGGGATGGCATTGCTTTATCACCCGTCACCGGAGATCTCATGGCTCACATGCTTTTAGGGAAGAAAACCCACATCCCACTGGATGCCTTTTTCCCGGACAGGTTCGAAAACAAAAGGAACAAACATCATGGGTGATGAAAAATTAAATTCCAGCCATGGCCTGAGGATTGCTTCCATTGAAAGGGGCTCCAGGGTAACTTTAATGGTCAATGGCCAGAAAATTATAGCTTATGAGAATGAATCGGTCCATGCTGCACTGACAGCAGCCGGGATTCGAAACTTTCAACTCTCAAAAACCGGAAAACCCCGGGGAGTTTTCTGTGGTATGGGTATCTGTTATGACTGTCTGGTCACCATTAATAATGTGCCGGGCCAGCGGGCATGTATGACTATGGTAAAAGATAAGATGGAAATTATCACCGAAGCACCTTCTATTTTAACACCAGAACCAGAAGACCGCAATATAGATGGGATCGAATGAAAACTCACTACCATGTTATCATTGTAGGATCGGGGATTGCAGGTCTTTCAGCCGCTGCGTCTCTTGCGGGTCAGGGCCTTGATATATTGATCATAGATGAAAATGCCCATACCGGCGGACAACTACTCAGGAAGACCCGATCTACGTCATGTGGCCCCTCAAAGTTTGAACCTGACCGGATGAAATCGATGGGATTTGGTCTGATTCGAACAATAAGCAAAAGTCCAGGGATAGACTGGCTTTTTAATGCCCAGGTCCTGGGCATTTTTAAGGATAGAAGGCTTTTGATCCATATAGAAGAAAAAATCCTTGAGCTCCAGGCTGAAAATCTTCTGCTTGCAACCGGCGCCAGGGAAAGATATCTGCCTTTTAAAGGCTGGACCCTGCCCGGTGTCATGTCCCTGGGATCTGCCCAGATTCTGATGAAAAGTTATGGCATTCTGCCTGCGCAAAATACCCTGATAGCAGGTACCAGCCCTTTGATGATGGCTCTGGCCTCAGAAATACTCGGTAACAGGGGCGGGATTGCGGCCCTTTTGGATGAAAACTTACTGATCAGAAAAATCAGGTTTCTTGCGCTCACTAAAAATCACTGGGCTAAATTATTGGAAGGTACATATTATGCGTCCAGAATAATGCTCAATCGTATCCCTGTATTTCAAGGATACAGGGTGATTGAAGCAAGGGGTGAAAAAAAATTTGAATCGGCAATCATGGCAAAAATAACACCGTCGGGGGATGTTATTCCGGGCACGGAGAAAGCGTTTCCTGCAGGCGCATTAACTATAGGGTACGGGTTTGTTCCCAATATCGAATTGCCGGTTCAGGCAGGGTGTGGTGTTGAATACCGGGAGAATAAGGGTGGCTGGGTGGTTAAGGTGGATGACACACTTGAATCTTCCTGTCAGTCAATTTTTGCTGCAGGCGAGCTCACGGGAATTGCCGGGGCAAAAAAGTCCTTTATCCAGGGGGAACTGGCTGCCCTGTCTATCTTAAAAAAGATGGGAAAAATAAATACAGGAATCCGGAAAGAAAAATTCCGGGAAAAAGTTAAGAAACTGCTCCTACTGGATCATCAACAGACAAAGTATGCATCCTTTTTAAATGGGCTGTGCCGGGTTCCGTTGTCAGCTTATGCTGCCATACCGGATGACACAATCATATGCCGATGTGAAGAGATCACTATGGAAACGATTAAAAAGAACATTCAAAAAGGATTTGATACGATCAGTGGACTGAAAAAAGCGTCAAGGTGCGGAATGGGAAGGTGTCAGGGCAGAATCTGCGGACCGGTAATTTTTGATATTATTACTGCCCTGACCCAAAAAAGTCCAGAGGCTATCGGTTGTTCCTTGTCCCGGGCGCCGGTAAAAAATGTGAATATCAAAGCCTTTCTGTAGAAATGCATAGTCAATTAGCGAATTGTAAGCGGTGACTGCGGTGCTGAAGATGCAGGGCTGCGGGTAAAAAAGACGTACTAATGTACTTCAAGTGCCCTCGCCAACGCCGCAGGTGCAGTGCCCTGTGAACGCTTACGCCTTTTTAAACCCGTAACAGATACTCAAGGTTTATATATAATGACGTCGATCACAGGTAAATCAACACAATCATTTATCGGCATCATCATGCTGGACACCATCTTTCCGCGCATCAAAGGAGATATCGGCAACCCGGCAACCTTTGACTTTCCTGTCCGATACAGGGTGGTAAAAGGCGCCTCTCCGGAACGTATGGTGATAAAGGGCGGATAAAAGTCTTATTCAGCCTTTTATAGAGGCCGGCCGATCCCTGATTAGAGATGGCGCCTGTGCCCTTGCCACCTCCTGCGGATTTTTAGCCCTGTTTCATAAAGAATTGACTCAGGCACTTACTGTCCCCGTGTTTTCATCAAGCCTTCTTCAGGTCCATATGGCTCAATCGATCATTAACACAAATCAGACCGTCGGCATCATCACCGCCCGAAAAGAATCACTGACGCGTGAGCACCTTGCCGCCATCGGGATTGAACATTATCCCCTGACAATTATCGGTATGGAAAAGGCTGAGGAATTTTCGTCCGTTTTTATCAAAGGCAAGCTGACACTTAATCTGAAAAAATGTCAACGTGAGATGAAGTCAGCCGCCTTAAAATTAAAAAAAATAAATCCTGGTATCGGTGCGATTGTGCTGGAATGCACCAATATGCCGCCTTATGCTAAAATTATCCAGGCTGCCACAGGAGGACTGCCAATTTTTGATGTGGTCACAATGATCAATTATGCACACTCAACATTAATACATACATAAAAAAATTTTAAAACACTCAAAGACTGCTCTTAGCGGCTTCATTACAAAATAAAACTCTGCTCAAGAGGTTACCGTCTGGTTTATGAGGTCATTGATGAAGAAATTTATGTTTTGGTGATAGTTAGCGGTAAATGATAAAAAAATGCTGCGGATAAAACCGCAGATTTTGAGCGTTCACGTGGACAAACCGGTGAGTTAAACAGATCATTTCAATTTAGCTTCAGATGATTTTACCTGTGATAATATTATTCGATTTCAGGTGCTGGTTATTCGATTCCGGACGTTTCAGGATGATTTCAACAATTTTTCTTTTAAGTTGATCTTCGCCTGAAACAAGAACCGTCAGGTAATTTGATGTGACAGCTTTTAACATGCCCGTTTCTTTGTCTCTTTTGTTCTGGATGATCGACTCAATTTTTCTTCCGATATTGTTTTTAATAAACTGCCTTTTTTTTTCTCTTCCAAGTTCCCGCATGACAGAACATCTGTATTTAAGGATTTCAGGCTTTACCTTGTCGGGATAATTAAATGCAGGGGTGCCTTTACGCGGAGAAAATGGAAAAACGTGGAGATATGATACCGGAAGCTTTTTGATAAGATCATATGTATTTTTAAAAGCTTTTTCCGATTCTCCGGGAAATCCCTGGAGGATATCAACGCCAATTGCAGCATATGGCATTAATGAGTGAATCTTAAGGATGAGATTTCTAAAAAATTCAGTGTCATAGGACCTTTTCATTCTTTTAAGAATTTCATCATCTCCGCTTTGAAGGGGAATATGAAAATGATCACATATGGTGGAAGACTCTGATGCAAGTTCAATAATATCATCTGTTAATTCCCTGGGTTCAATGGAACTTAATCTGATCCTGTGTATGGGCTTTAATTTATCTATTTTTTTAAGAAGCATAAAAAGAGATGATTTCTTTTTAAAATCAAGGCCATACATACCGGCATGAATACCTGTGATCACAGCTTCGGTGTAACCCTTTTCTTTTAGAGTTTCAAGGTGTTCAATAACATCATTTTCAGGCATGCTGCAGCTTCTTCCCCTTGCATAGGGTACTATACAATAGGTGCAGAAGGCATTGCATCCATCTTGGATTTTAAGATATGCCCTTGTCATATTGCCTGTTACAGCAGGAGAAAATGAATAAAACCTGTTATCGGTGCACTGGTTTGATTTCGGAAATGGCAGTAAATCATATTTTGCCTGGTCAGCATTTTTTATTATATTTTTTTCCTGCAACAGGACAGCATCGGCAATATTAAATTTGTCTTTATGGCCTGTTATGCAGTGAACTCCTTTGATTTTTTTTATTTCATCAGGGGCAGTCTGTGCATAGCATCCTGTAACAATTATTTCTGCATTGGGATTTGCGCGTATGATGCTTCTGATTGTCTGTCTTGACTGCATGGCAGCCTTTGAGGTTACAGCGCAGGTGTTTATGATGCATATATCAGCATCTTTGCTGTCATTTTTTCTTTTCCAGCCATTTAATTCAAGTTTTGTTGCTATTCCGTCGGATTCGTATTGATTTACCTTGCAGCCAAGGGTTGTTATAAAAAAATTTTTCATTGAATTGTTCCGCATCCCAACACTTGATCATTGTCATAAAAAACAGCAATTTGTCCCGGGGTTACAGCATACTGGGGCTCATTAAAGATTATTTTTGTCCTGTTTTTTCCAGGGGGTATAAACACAGAGTCTGCTTCTTTATGACGGTATCTTATTTTTGTTTTAATTTTACGGTAATGGGTAATGGGTTTGCCTGTAAAGTGGATATTGTCGATAAAGAGTTCTTTTTCAAAAAGCTCGTCTTTAAATCCCACAACAAGGGTGTTGTTTTTTATATCGATTTTTTTAACATGATATGGTGCAGGTCCGGGACAGTTTAATCCCCGTCTCTGGCCGATGGTGAATTTATGAAGGCCGTTATGGGTGCCTATAACCTTGCCGCTGGTGCTTATTATTTTACCTGGCACAGGTTTGATGCCCTGCTTTTTCAGTATAAACTCTGAAAAAGAGTTCTGCTTTATGAAACATATATCCTGGCTTTCTTTTTTTTCAGGCGGAAT
>CAZLBE010000006.1:9554-15789 GCA_964557635.1 uncultured Desulfobacterales bacterium | reverse complement strand
GCCTAATCGAACTATGGACCTGTTATCATAACAGGTGAAAACGGGCAAAAGGGCAAGCAGGATGCGTAAATTATTTTTTGGAAGTTTCCTAAGGTAGGGAAATTATCATGTCGCAGAATTCTGATATCAACGCATGGAAAGAATTAGCCGTAAAACAGCTAAGGGGTAAACCCCTTGAGTCGCTTGACAAAAACACTACGGAGGGGATTAAGACAAAACCCCTCTATACTGCAGAGGATCTTAAAAAGGTAGAGGCTTTAAACTCTCTGCCCGGTTTTGAGCCCTTTGTACGCGGTCCAATGGCAACAATGTATGCTGGAAGGCCCTGGACAATAAGACAGTACGCAGGTTTTTCAACGGCAAAGGAATCAAATGCATTTTACAGGAAAAATCTTGCAGCAGGGCAGAAAGGGCTTTCAGTGGCCTTTGACCTTGCAACACACAGGGGCTATGATTCTGATCATCCAAGAGTAACAGGTGATGTGGGAAAAGCCGGAGTTGCCATAGATTCCGTTGAAGATATGAAAATCCTCTTTGACCAGATCCCTTTGGATAAAATGTCTGTGTCAATGACCATGAACGGTGCTGTTCTTCCGATTCTTGCAGGTTATATTGTTGCTGCAGAAGAGCAGGGCGTATCCCTGGAAAAGCTCAGGGGAACGATTCAGAACGATATTTTAAAGGAGTACCTCACACGAAACACCTATATTTATCCTCCGGTACAATCCATGAGAATTGTATCGGATATCATAGGATACTGCTCTGAAAACATGCCTTTATTCAACACGGTGAGTATCAGTGGATATCACATGATGGAAGCAGGGGCCGATTCCGTGCTTCAGACCGCATTTACCCTTGCTGATGGACTTGAATATGTAAAAACCGCCATTGCAGCAGGTCTTGATATTGATAAATTTGCTCCGAGACTGTCCTTTTTCTTTGGAATCGGCATGGATTTTTTCATGAATATCGCAATGCTGCGTGCTGCCCGTTTTCTGTGGTCAGAGCTGATGGATCAGTTTAATCCTAAAAATCCAAAGTCAAAAATGCTGAGAACTCACTGCCAGACTTCAGGCTGGAGCCTTACTCTTCAGGACCCGTATAACAATATTATAAGGACAACACTTGAGTGCATGTCAGCTGTTCTTGGCGGGACTCAGTCTCTTCATACCAATTCCTTTGATGAAGCGGTAGGCCTTCCAACGGAAACTTCTGCAAGGGTTGCAAGAAACACCCAGATAGTTGTCCAGGAAGAAACAAACATATGCAATGTTATTGACCCGCTTGCAGGCTCCTATTATGTGGAAACCTTAACCCAGAATATCATTGATAAAGTTAGGGAAATTCTCAAGGAGATTGAAGAATTAGGCGGAATGGCAAAGGCCATTGAAACAGGCATGCCGAAAATGCGCATTGAGGAAGTTGCGGCAAGAAGGCAGGCAAGGATAGACCAGGGCAAGGATGTTATTGTTGGTGTGAATAAATACCAGCTTGAAAATGAACCTCCCCTTGATGTCCTTGAGGTTTCCGATGAGATCCGCACTGAGCAGATTGAAAGATTAACCCAGATTAAAAAGGACCGCGATGCCGAAGCCGTTAAAAAAGCACTTGACGATCTTACAAAAGCTGCAGAAACAAATGGTAATCTCCTTGCTGCAAGCATTGTTGCTGTAAGGGCAAGGGCAACGGTTGGAGAGGTATCTGATGCTATGGAAAAGGTGTTTGGAAGATTTGTGGCAACAACCCAGTGTATTTCAGGGGTTTATGCCGCTGAAAGCGGGGATTCCGAGATTCTTGCATCATTGAGAAAACGTACGGAAGATTTTGAAAAGAAAACAGGAAGAAGACCGAGAATCCTTCTTACAAAGATGGGTCAGGACGGCCATGACAGGGGTATTAAAGTTATAGCAACGGCCTATGCTGATTTTGGTTTTGATGTTGATATAAGCCCGATGTTCCAGACTCCCGAGGAAGCTGCAAAAATGGCAGTTGAAAACGATGTTCATGTGGTCGGCGTATCAAGTCTTGCCGCTGGTCACAAGGTCCTTGTACCCTCCCTTGTTGCAGCCCTTAAAAAAGAAGGTGCGGAAGATATTAAAGTTGTTGTGGGTGGAATTATTCCTCCAAAGGATTATGATGAATTAAGAAAGGCGGGAGCCGTTGAAATTTTCGGGCCGGGTACTGTTGTAACCGATTCTGCCAATAAAACATTAAATACCATAGGAGCCTGATTATTTTTAGGTGGGATTTATGGATTATAAAGAACCTGACTTTTATATAAATGGAGTGCTTCAGGGAAAACGGCGTATTATAGCAAAGGCGATCACTCTTGTGGAGAGCTTACTGCCGGATCACAGGGTGCTTGCCTCAAAGGTGATTGACGGTATTGTTGCCCATTCCGGAAATTCAGTACGTCTTGGTATTACAGGCGTTCCAGGAGTGGGAAAAAGCACTTTTATCGAAAATCTCGGGCTTGATCTTGCCAATGAAGGCCATAAAGTTGCAGTGCTTGCAGTTGATCCTTCCAGCCAGAGAAGCGGGGGCAGTATTTTAGGTGATAAAACCCGCATGGAGAAACTTGCCGCCCATGAAAATGCCTTTATCAGGCCGTCTCCGTCCGGAGCTACCCTTGGCGGTGTTGCCTCAAAAACACGTGAAATCATGCTGATATGTGAAGCTGCGGGATATGATGTTGTTCTTGTGGAAACTGTTGGCGTGGGACAGTCGGAAATCACTGTGGCAACCATGGTGGATTTTTTTCTTGTATTGATGATTGCAGGTGCAGGGGATGAGCTCCAGGGCATAAAAAAAGGCGTTCTTGAAGTTGCAGATGCCATTGCCATTAACAAGGCAGACGGTGATAATGCAGAAAGGGCAGAACAGGCACGGCATGAATTTGAGCTTGCCATGCATTTTCTCTCCCCTGTATCACCTTCATGGAGTCCGCCTGTTCTTAAATGCAGCTCGGTCATTGAAAATGGTACCCGTAATATTTGGGAAACCGTCCTTGACCACAGAAAAAAAATGAAGCAAACCGGTGAATTTGACGAAAAACGGAAAAGTCAGGCATTGGAGTGGATGTGGACTCTCGTATATGAGGGCCTTAAACAAAAATTTAATGAGAACCGCAGGATTGCAGAAAAAATTCCAGAAATTGCAGCAAAGGTTGAAAGGGAATTAATTTCACCAACTGCTGCTGCCGAGGAATTATTATCCTGTTTTTAATTATTTTAATATAGGGATGAATTATGAAGATACATGAGTATCAGGCAAAGGAATTGTTCAGAAAATACAACGTTCCCGTACCTGAAGGTAAAGTTGCTTTTTCAAAGCAGGAAGCTGTTGACAACGCAAAACAGCTTGGCAATTACCCCGTTGTTGTGAAGGCTCAGATCCATGCAGGGGGCCGCGGCAAGGGCGGCGGTGTAAAACTTGCCTCATCTGAAGCTGAAGTTGCAGCCTTAACAGATGAGATACTTGGTATGACCCTTGTAACCCGTCAGACAGGCCCACAGGGTAAAGAGGTTAAAAAAGTTCTCATCGAAGCAGGGCAGGATATTGCAAAAGAGCTTTATTTAAGTGTTATGGTGGACAGGGCAAGTGCTAAAGTTGTTATCATGGCCTCACAGGCAGGGGGTATGAATATCGAGGAGGTTGCCGCAGAAACACCTGAAAAAATAATAAAAGTATATGTTGATCCTCTATGCGGAATCCAGGGCTATCACCTGAGAAATGCCGCATTTGGACTTGGAATACCCTCTGCTGCAATGAAACAGTTTTCAGGGATGCTTAAGCAGCTTTACACCCTGTTCATGGAAAATGACTGCTCACTTGTTGAAATAAATCCACTTATCCTCACATCCGATGACAAGGTGATTGCCCTTGATGCCAAGGTTGATATTGATGCAAATTCAATGTTCCGCCATAAAGATCTTCTTGAATACCGTGACCTTGATGAAGAGGACCCACTTGAGGTTGAAGCTTCAAAATTTAATCTTAACTATATTAACCTTGACGGTAATGTGGGAAATATTGTAAACGGTGCAGGTCTTGCCATGGCAACCATGGATATTATCAAAAACGCCGGTGCCGAACCTGCCAATTTCATGGATGTAGGGGGCGGAGCAAGCGCTGAAATGGTTGAAAATGCTTTAAGAATCATTTTAAGTGATGACAAGGTAAAAGCCATTCTTATAAATATATTCGGCGGCATTTTAAGATGTGACGTTTTTGCCCGGGGTATAGTCCAGGCTGCTGGGAAAACAGGAATTAATATTCCCATTGTAGTTCGTATGGAAGGAACCAATGTTGAAGAGGGAAAGAGAATTCTTGGGGAGTCAGGCATGAATCTGACAAGTGCAGTTGATTTAAAGGATGCAGCCGCAAAGGTGGCCGCAGCTGTTTAATTTAAGGAGTTTATTGTGAGTATATTTGTAAATAAAAACTCAAAAGTTCTTGTACAGGGAATAACCGGCAGGGAAGGTCAGTTCCACACAAGACAGTGTATTGAATATGGTACAAGTGTTGTTGCAGGTGTTACTCCTGGTAAGGGTGGACAGAAAATGGACGATGTTCCTGTCTTTAATACCGTGGCAGATGCCGTTGAGACAACCGGTGCCAATACCAGTATGATATTTGTTCCGCCACCGTTCTGTGCAGATGCCATCATGGAAGCTGCAGATGCCGGTGTAAAGGTTATTGTTGCCATTACAGAGGGAATTCCTATTATTGACATGCTCAAGGTTAAAAATTTTTTAGCCACAAAGGATTGTCGTTTAATAGGTCCTAACTGCCCGGGAATCATTACCCCCGGAGAGTGTAAAATAGGAATTATGCCTGGAAAAATTCATATGGCAGGCGGTCCTGCAGGTGTTATGTCAAGGTCAGGTACCTTAACATATGAGGTTGTTGATCAGCTGACAAAGCTTGGCATCGGCCAGACAACCTGCCTTGGAATCGGCGGGGACCCCATCATAGGCACAAATTTTATTGATGTACTTGAAGCCTTTCAAAATGATCCCGATACAAAGGGGATTGTCATGGTCGGTGAGATCGGCGGTAATGCCGAAGAGCAGGCTGCAGAATACATTAAAAAGAACTTGACTAAACCTGTAGTGGGATTTATTTCAGGACTGACTGCGCCTCCCGGAAGAAGGATGGGACATGCCGGGGCCATCATCAGCGGAGGAAGCGGTACAGGCCAGGCAAAAGTTGAGGCCTTTGAAAAGAACGGTATCCATGTATGCAAGAATCTCGGAGAAATAGGCGAGATATGTGCAAAGGTTTTTTAACGAAAACCTGTTTTTATTTTTAGCGTTGTTATGAGACTGGCAAGGATTAAAATTCCGTTGCCGTCTTATGGCAGTTATTATTAAAATCTGACTGTCCGGTGCGAAATTTTCCGGCTGACAGTTAAGGATGATTAATGGAAAAATTAATTATTAACGACAAGATCAAAAAGAGCAGGATACCGGCCAGACTGGATCTGACCCATAGCGGTACAGGCCTTTTCCTGGGCCTGTTCATGTGGGCGCATATGATCCTGGTTGGAAGTATTCTTCTGGGGAAAGGCTCCTTTAACTTTGTAGCAAGGTTCATGGAACTTTCATTTATTTCTAAATCGGGAAATGTTCATCCTTCGGCGGTTTTTTTTGCAGTGCTAATTCTTTTCAGTATTTTTATTATACACGCTGCCCTTGGAATAAGAAAATTCCCATTTCATGGAAAGAGCATGCTATTTTCAGGAACCAGATGAAAATGATCAACCATACAGATACAAATTTATGGTATGTCCAGGTTGTCGCAGCGTTTATCATGTTTTTTTTAGGTTCTGTTCATCTGTATATAATGCTTACCCATCCCCACATCGATCCGTTCATTTCAGCGGACAGGTTTATAGCATCCAGTATGTAGCCGCTTTATTTTGTACTGCTTTTTGCAGTTGGACTCCATGCAACCATAGGTATTTACAGACTCTGCATGAAATGGGGCTGGTTTGCCGGAAAAGATGCAAGAAAATCAAGAGACAAAATGAAAACCCTGAAAAACAGATTAACCATCTTTTTTCTCACAGTTGGAGTCCTTTCATTTCTTGTATTTGTCATCATAGGTATAGGACACAGGCACAATGTTGGGCAGCACTACATGACTGATAATCATCCGGCCATTGAAAAAACAATACAGCATCATGACACTGAAGCCGTGGAACACGAAGCAAAACCAGTGCACAATGAAA
>CAZLBE010000006.1:0-9454 GCA_964557635.1 uncultured Desulfobacterales bacterium | reverse complement strand
CCGGTGAAAGCCCGACGCTTAAGGGACTATTTTCAGCAGGAGAAGCTGCATGCTGGGATATGCACAGGTTTAACAGACTGGGTGGAAAATCAGTTGTCGAGACAACCGTTGCAGGAATGATTGTTGGTGAGTATGTTGCTGATTACTGCGGTCAGAACTCTCCTTCCCCAGGTAAAGGGTGACATGCCGAGAATGCAGACCTATGAACTCACCGAAGCACTTGGGATGACACTTTTTATTGCTTTAAATGATATAAGGGAAAATATTGATCCGACCCTGCAGTTTGATTTTGTATGCAGGGCTGGAATCTGCGGTTCCTGCGCCATGATTATCAATGGAAAACCAAGTCTTGCCTGCAGGACACTGACATCAACTTTTCCCGATGGCGAGATCAAGCTTCTGCCTCTGCCCGGTTTTGAGCTGATCGGTGATCTATCCATTAATTCCGGGAAATTCATGCAGGAAATGAATCAAAGGGTTGAAAGCTGGATTCACGATAAAAACATGAATAATGTTGACCTGACACGTATTGAAGAGCGCATGGACCCGGATGTGGCAGATGAGATCTATGAGCTTGAAAGATGTGTGGAATGCGGGTGCTGTGTTGCAGCCTGCGCTACGAAAAGAATGCGTCCCAATTTTCTTGGTGCTGTGGGACTTGTAAGACTTGCCCGCTATGCCCTTGATCCAAGGGATAAAAGAACCGATGAGGAATTTTACGAGATTGTTGGAAACGACGATGGCGTTTTTGGATGCATGACCCTGCTTGGATGTGAGGATTATTGTCCAAAGGATCTGCCCCTGCAGACACAGATTGCCTATCTTAGAAGAAAAATGGCATTAGTAAAATAAACCTGCAGTAACAATATGCAAAAGAGCATTATTCTTTTTATGCGCTTTTACTCATACTACTTAATTATGGGGCATGTCATTTTTGTCTGCCCTATATTTTTTTGAATAAAAGGAAATTTCATGCAAGTTTTTTTATATGAAATAGAGCGTAAATTACTACGCCTATTGGCTTCGCGTCTACGACCCATAATTTGTCAGACTCTCTGATTCTTTGAGGCAAATCCGGGCAAATATAGATCGGCCTCATGGCCATTATTTGCGCTGAAATTTTCGGAATTTAACATTTTGTATTAAGGAGTAAATGGTAATGGATGAATTTAAATATGAAAAAATGTTTCCACTTGGTGCAGATGATACTGAGTATAAATTTATTTCAAAAGATTTTATAAAAGTAAAAGAATTTGAAGGCAAGGAAATTCTCACAATTGAGCCCCAGGCTTTGACTCTTCTTGCTGAAACTGCTTTCAAAGATGTTGCCCACCTTTACAGAGCAGGGCATCTGCAGCAGGTCAGAGATATTATTGATGATCCTGAAAGCTCTGACAACGACAGATATATTGCACTTGAACTTTTAAAAAATGCTGTCATAGCAGCTGAAAAGATCTATCCCATGTGCCAGGATACGGGAACTGCAATTGTCATGGGTAAAAAAGGCCAGCAGGTTTGGACATGGTCCGATGATGAAGAGGAGCTTGCAAAGGGTGTTTATAACACCTACACGAAAAATTTTTTAAGATACTCCCAGAATGCTCCCCTTACAATGTATAAGGAAGAAAATACACGGTGCAACCTGCCTGCCCAGATCGAAATTTATGCCACTAAAGGAGATGAGTATAACTTTCTTTTTATGGCAAAGGGCGGAGGCTCTGCAAACAAAAGCTATCTATTCCAGGAGACCAAGGCAATTCTAAATCCCGAAACTCTTGTCAATTTCATGGTTGAAAAGATGAAATCCCTTGGAACTGCTGCATGTCCTCCTTATCATATCGCCTTTGTCATTGGTGGTACTTCAGCTGAATTCTGCCTTAAAACCGTAAAACTTGCATCTGCAAGGTATCTTGATTCCCTTCCAACAGAAGGAGATGAAACAGGGCATGCCTTCAGGGATACGGAACTTGAAAAAGAGGTTCTTAAAAAGGCAAATTCTCTTGGTCTTGGCGCTCAGTTCGGAGGAAAATATTTTGCCCTTGATATCAGGATCATAAGACTTCCGCGGCACGGTGCTTCATGCCCGGTGGGGATAGGGGTAAGCTGCAGCGCTGACCGCCAGATCAAGGCTAAAATAACAAAAAAAGGGCTCTTCCTTGAAAAGCTTGAGGAAAATCCAGGGAAATTTCTACCTAATCACGAACCTGAAATTGCAGATCCTGTAAAGATTGACCTTAACCAGCCAATGGATGCAATAAGGGCTGAACTGACAAAGTATCCCGTTTCAACGCGCCTGTTACTTTCAGGAAAGATCATTGTTGCAAGGGATATAGCCCATGCAAAATTCAAGGAACGCCTTGACAAAGGAGAGAGTCTGCCAGATTATCTGAAAAATCATATTGTTTATTATGCAGGCCCTGCAAAAACCCCGGATGGCCATGCTGCAGGTTCATTTGGCCCCACAACTGCGGTACGAATGGATCCATATGTTCCTCTGTTTCAGAAAGAGGGCGCTTCAATGGTAATGCTTGCAAAGGGAAACAGATCTAAAGTTTTGACTGATTCCTGTAAAGAGTTCGGTGGATTTTATCTTGGATCTCCTGGAGGCCCTGCTGCAAGGCTTGGAAGGGATTTTATTAAAAAAGTTGAAATCCTCGAGTACGAAGAGCTTGGGATGGAAGCTGTTTTCATGATCACAGTAGAGGATTTCCCGGCTTTTATCATTGTTGATGACAAAGGAAATGATTTTTACAGTAATTTAATGTAAATGCTTATAGTTTGCAAATTGACTGTGAACGGTTACAAAATATTATAGATCCAGCCTGTGAGACCTTTGGCGGCCCTTTTGACCGATTGGGTCCTGATGGGCTGGATCAATAGGTTTTCGATAATTACCTGATTCTAAAATTTGGCACAAGGCTTTAATTGATAACAAAAGTGGAATTATTTATATGAAAATATTTACCGTCCGCAGGGGAATATATTTTAAACCCCAAGCACAAGTTTTGCCATCATAAAATATATTAATAGTCCGGTTATATCAACAATGGTGGTTAAGGCAGGGCTTGCAACTACTGCAGGGTCCTGTTTCATCCATGATGCAATAATCGGAAGCAGCGCACCGATCAAGGTTGCAGTGACTACCTGAAGGGCAAGGGCTACTGCGATTGCAAAACCTATCATTTTAATGGACGTTCCTGCCGGAATGGACCCTGTTCCCCCGAAAAAAATAACCCTTGCATAGGCAATTACGCCTAATAATAAACCAAGATAAAGTCCTACCTTTGCCTCTTTGGCAAGAATTCTAAAATTATCTTTTATGGTAATTTCTTTAAGGGCAAGAGCTCTTACAACCATTGTAGCTGACTGACTGCCTGTGTTTCCTCCGGTATCTGCCAGCATGGGCATGAAAGTTGCTAGTATGGCAAAGTGTATAAGCAGTCCTTCAAATTTTTGAACGATAAATCCGGAGATAAGTCCAAGAACTGCAAGGGCCACTACCCAGCCCGCCCTTTTTTTAAAATGCATCCATGCAGAGGAGTTGATATAGCTTGAAACTTCATGGCTTCCTGAAATGGCCATGAATTTTTCCAGATCTTCCGTATGTTCCTGTGTAATAATATCAATGGCATCATCATAGGTGATAATTCCCACAAGTGCTTCTTTATCATTTACAACGGGCAGAGCAAGAAGGTCATATTTTTGAATTTTTCTTGCTGCATCTTCCTTGTCATCTCCAACATGGGCAAAAATAACTTCAGGATGCATTATTTCGCTGACAATGGCGTTTCTATCAGCTATGATCAAATCCTTTAATGAAACAAACCCCATGAGTTTTCGCTGCCTATCCAGGACATAGGCATAGTAGATGGTTTCTTTGTCAGGGGCAACCTTGCGAAGGTGCTCAATGGCCTGAGATGCTGTAAGATCAGGGGCAAGAGGGGCATAATCAGAGGTCATAACAGACCCTGCTGTATCTTCTTCATAAGCGGTAAGTCTGCGGATATCCTCACGTTCCGCCTGGGCAAGGGCAGGCAGAATAGCTTCCTGTTTATCTTCAGGTATGAGCATGAAAAGGTCAGCCCTTTCATCATGGGGCATGTCTGAAAACAGAAGAGCTGCATCATAACGCTTTAGATTTTCAATCATTTTGATCTGGAAATCAGCTTCAAGATGGGTGAAAATTTCTGCGCGCAGAGAGGGCTCAAGGGGTTTTAATTTATTCCATGCATCAACAGGAGAAAGTGTTGATATTGTTTCCGCAACAACGGCAGGATGGTTCGTTTTGCAGAACTCTTCAAACTGCTCGGGATTATTTGATCCAATATCGATGTGTGCCGGTTTAAGAATTTTTTTTATCATGGTTCACCTTTTGTATCTGCCATGCAGAAAATAATGGCAGATCGTGAACCTTCCGGTTAAATTAGAATAAAATCCGGATGATTACACCATAAACCATTTTCCGCATCTGTTCCGATCCCGGGTCTTCAGGTTCGTCCTGAAGTATGTCCTCTGGCACGCATTGGCAGGAATTGTCATTATAAGAATAGTTCACAATCGTATATCTCCTTAAAACTCTGCATTTTTGAAAAAGTTGCTTTAAATATCATCTTTGTGTGATGCTTGTCAAGCAAGTGCTAAACCGGAAAAAATAATTTAATTGACTATTAAATATAATTTCAAAAGTTTACACATGATGGCCATGGTATGATGTAAACACTGAAAGATGGAATTTACCGTGCATAGATTGACAGTACAAAAGCTATGATCTATAATATCCAGTTTTATATGAAGCACTTTACAGGCTGGGAACTGTTTTTCATTTTTTGTCAGAATTTTTGATTCTTTGAGGCCATCTGTGACTGAAATCAGATCGGCCTCATTACCGTTATGGAAATAATTAAGAAAAAAAAGGTATCTTATGAGTATAATCACAATTTCAAGGGGTTCGTACAGCTATGGAAAAAAAATGCATTGCAAAGGGAGGTTCAACGAATGAATAAAATTATATGTTTATTAAGAATCTTTTTATGTGTGCTTATGTTCCAATGGAGTATGCTGAGTATTGCCAAAGCTGATCCACAGATAAATATTTCAGTAAGTGTTCTTCCCCAGGCTTATTTTGTAAAAAGGATCGGAGGTACAAGGGTTAATATTCAGGCTATGATTCCAAAGGGAGCAAGTCCTGAGACCTACGAGCCTACACCAAGGCAGATGGTTATGCTGACCGATTCCGATATTTATGTAAAGGTTGGTTCACCGTCATTTCCATTTGAGACAAAATATTTTAATGATATTTTGAAAAAAAATAAAAAAATTATCGTTGTTAATATGTCTGATGGCGTTAAGTATCGCAAAGGAGATCCCCATGTATGGGTAGCCCCTGCTACCGTGAAGATCGCTGCTGAAAATATATACAAAGCCCTGTCAGCAGCCGATCCAAAGTTTAAGACCTACTATAAAAGCAATTTTGAATTATTTTTAAAAGATATAAAAAAACTTGACAGGGATATACGAAAGTCCCTTGCAGGTAAAGAGGGGTACTCTTTTATGGTATTTCATCCTGCATGGGGTTATTTTGCAGATGAATACAAATTAAATCAGATCTGTGTTGAAAAAGAAGGGAAAAGGCCAAGTGCCTCTCACATAAGGGAAATGATAGATATTGCCAGAAAAAAGCATATCAAAATTATTTTTGTACAAACCGGGTTTGATAAGGGAAGCGCTGATGTAATAGCTGAGGAGACAGGTGGAAAAATTATGCATATAGATCCTCTTGCAGAAGATTGGCTGAAAAATATGGAAAAAATAGCTGAAATATTAAGTGCTGTTTTAAAAAAATAGAGATGGTTTAAAGAAATAATGTGAAAAATTTAAAAAATTTAATTGAAGTAAATAATTTGATTTTCGGGTATGATAATATCCCGGTTTTAAAAGATATCAATATTGATATTTTTCAAAATGACTATATTCTGATTATAGGGCCCAATGGAGGGGGAAAGACAAGTTTTTTAAAATTAATTTTAGGTATTGTAAAACCATGGAGTGGGTCAATTATTTATGCAGAAGGCGTATGTGGAAGAATAGGATATGTCCCTCAATATTCAAATTTCAATAAGAATTTTCCAATCAGTGTTCTTGATATGGTTTTAACAGGTTTTATTGATTCAAAGAATTTCTTAAAAAAATATACGAAAAATCAAATGGAAAAAGCAGAACATATGCTTGATAAATTTGATCTTTATTTGAAAAAGAAGGAAAATATAAATAATCTCTCAGGTGGCCAGACACAAAAACTTTTAATTGCCCGTGCCCTTGTGGCAGATCCTGTGGCATTGCTGCTGGATGAACCGACTGCTTCAATTGATATCACATCCCAGTCCAATCTCAGGGACTTTCTTCATAAATTGAACAAAAAAATGGCAATTGTGATGGTTACACATGATTTAACTCCGTTCGCAAAGAATTACAAACGCATAGTCTGTATAAATAAAACCCTTTTCTGTCATGGCAGAGGGGAGCTTAACGCACATGAATTAGACAAGGTTTACGGCTGCCCCGTGGATCTTTTAGGCCATGGAATTCCCCATACAATACTGCAGGAACACGAGCCAAAGGCTCGGAGCAAAGACGCCAAATTAACAGGGGATGATATTGTAAGAACACAACCTGAAAGAATAAAAAAATAATTTAAAAGGATATGTTAAATATACTCTCATATGAATTCATGCAGAACGCAGTGATGACTGCTGTTATTGTAAGTGTTATCTGTGGCCTGATAGGCCCTTTTATTGTAACAAAAAGAATGGTTTTTATCAGTGGAGGATTAAGTCATTCAGCCTTTGGCGGGCTTGGTATCGCATATTGGCTCGGTGTGGACCCCCTTTACGGGGCAATGGTGTTTGTAATTGCAGCAGCAGTTGGACTTGGGTTTAAGGATAATGGAAAAAACGATAACAATGATATTTTCATAGGTATATTATGGGCCACAGGAATGGCAACGGGTATTGTGTTTATACATATGACTCCGGGCTATGCACCAAGTCTCATTACATTCTTATTTGGTAATATCCTCACAGTTGCAAGCCATGATGTTCATATAATATTTGTCTTATTTTGTATTGTGGCATCTGTTGTCATTATCTTTTTCAAAGGTTTTACAGCCGTTGCACTTGACGAAGAATATGCAAGGGTAAGGAAACTTCCCGTAAGACTTTTAAATATCGGGCTGTTAATATTGATAGCTTTGTCAATTGTTGCATTGATTCAGGTGGTCGGTATAATCCTCGTTATTGCACTTCTCACAATTCCCGTGGCCATTGCAGAAGAATTCAGTTCTGATTTTAAAATAATAATGGTAATTTCAACTCTGTTCGGGATATTGATTTGTCTAACAGGGCTTGTTATTTCCTATTTTATAGAATTTCCATCTGGCGCTTCCATTATTCTGATCGGGAGTTTTTTTTTAGGAGTGATAAAAGTAATCAAAAAAATACTTTTCTATACCGGGGCAACACATGACCATAGCTTTTCAGATAATAAAGGAAAAATGGATAGATGAACAATACAGATATAACAGTTGTTCTGAAAAAACAGCCGGTTGAGCTTTGCAAGATCCTTAAATTTGAGAATTTTGTTATGAGTGGAGGAGAGGCAAAGTATGTTATTTCCCAGGGAATGGTCATGGTAAACGGGAAAGTTGAGATACGAAAGAGGAAGAAAATAACTGCCGGTGATATTATTGAATTTCATGGGCAGAAAATGATTATAACTGCATGAAAAAAATATTATTAAGGCCAAAGATATAAATGGAGGCTTTTGCCCTTACGCCCTGTTAGGGAACTTTCAAATAAAAAAATACCCATCTTCTTTTGATTTTTTTCAATAGTTTTATTTAAACTAAACTGAAGGCGAATGATCTCATAAATGCTTACACTATAGCTGTTTCTAAATTTTGGATATTTAAAAAGTGTTAACTACATTTGGTCTAAAATGAAGGATGCCGATCTTTTTTTATTCTTTTCTGGCTTTGGCCGGTGAATCAACCTACGGAAATATTTCCTGGGGTGATCGCGGGAGTGATACCTCTTATTGTATCGATATCTGCAGTCCTGATTTTTCGGAGATATGGAGTTGTATCCGGAACATGGAACAGTGATGGGTATTCAGGACCATTTGCAGGACAAAAAAATTCAATCCTTCTCCAGTCCGGATGATATTTATTTTCAAAAATTGGGGGATTATACTTATACTGCAGGAAAGGACCCCGTTCTTTCCGGTAATTGTTCAGCCATAATGTCTTTACTTGGAGGAGGTTCTGTTTACGGAGCTAAAGGTAAAATAAAAATAACAAAATTGACCGATACCAGCATCACCATGATTGTTCAATCGGATCAGACCAGCGAATGGCTGACCCTGAATGGAACAGTAAATGGAAATAATTTTGATGCATCCCTGAATTTAGATGAGAATGAATCAGGATGCAGTGTTGCAGTATTAATGAGGATAACCGGAACATTTATTGAAAATGGATTCAGCGGTAATCTTCTGACTAATATAAAATTTGACTGTGAGGGGCTGTCCTCTGATTGCCAGATCAGCGACAGCTATGTGGCTGAATATTGAGATTCAGTATGATTTGAATCCATGGAATGTTTATAACTGCACAGAATAAAAAAACCTTGATTAAAAGGTAATCTTTTTATAAAAACAATTATGCAAAATAATAATAAATATTATTTTGCATAATTGTTTTTTAGTAATACATATTTTTATGGGGATAACTATGGCAGATAAAAAAATTGATCCGAAAGGGGAAAGCCCGCCCGATGCTATTGCATTTACCTTAAGGGGAAAACAGTCAGTGAGAGCTACTTTTAAACTTTCGGAAAGGGCAATTGAATCCTTAAGTCTTGTCGCACTTCACCTTGGTATAAAACAAAAGTCTTTATTTGATTACATCATCAATAATAGTGACGACCTTGGTAATATTGCTGAAAGTATTGAGATAAAAAAATTTAACAAGATTGTCAGAATCCAGAAAACCTTTGTTTTAAGCAGGAGAACCCTTGATATTCTGTCATCGATATCAAAAAATTATGATACGCCAAGGGATGCCCTTGTTGAATATTCCATACAAAAACTTGAAGATGTGATATCTGCTGAGAAAAAAAGGCATGAAACAAGAAAACTGCTGTTTGATGAGGTTGTCAGATATTGGGAAAAAGGGAAAAATATCCTCAAAAAATCAAAAGATATTCTCGGACCGGATGATCCCTTTTGTATAAATGTTGAGAAATCGGTTATTGCATGTTCAAAGGCAAAGGCTGAACTTGCATTGTTCATAGAAAAGAGCAAAATAATAGAAAATTATTAATTAATTAATGGAATGAATTTATTAAATAACGGCCATGAGGCCGATCTGGATTGGCCCAGATTTGCCTCACAACAAAAA
>CAZLBE010000005.1:14864-17069 GCA_964557635.1 uncultured Desulfobacterales bacterium | reverse complement strand
TGTGTAAATCTGCGGCCAAATAATTACCGATAAAAACTTGATAATCGAGTAAAAAAGTATTTCATATAGCCGCCATGAGGCGGAGCTGGATTCAGGCCCAGATTCGTCTGACAACAAATTATGATATAAAAGTAATAAGTTATGTTTTGTTTCATATAAAAAAAAGAGAATAAAGGGAAAAAATTGAATTTATTAAGTATTCTCATGAATACAATCGGAGGGCTGGGACTCTTTCTACTTGGGATGAAAATGATGACCGAGGGACTTGAGATGACTGCGGGTAAGAGGATCAAAAGAATACTTGAGGCAATTTCATCCAACAGAATCATAGGATGCCTTACAGGAGCCGGAGTCACGGCAGTTATTCAATCTTCCTCTGCAACAACGGTTATGCTCATAGGTTTTGTGGGCGCGGGGATCATGACATTGCAGCAGGCCGTTGGCGTTGTTCTCGGGGCAAACATAGGAACCACTGTGACAGCCCAGCTCATCGCCTTTAAGCTCACAAAGATAGCCCTTCCCGCCATTGCCGTAGGCGTTGCAATGAAATTTTTTTCCAAGAAACGAAAACACAGATATTTTGGAGACATTATATTAGGGTTTGGCCTTTTATTCTATGGCATGTCAGTCATGGAACAAGGCCTTGCCCCCATCAGAACCAACCCCCATTTCATAGGATTTTTCACCAGATTCGATACAGGCAGTATTGGAGGTCTTCTGCTATGCGTGGCCATGGGCACCCTTGTTACTATCATGGTTCAGTCTTCCTCTGCCACAGTTGGCCTTACAATGGCCCTGGCAACCCAGGGGCTGATCACCTTTCCAACCGCCATGGGACTTGTACTTGGAGAAAATATAGGAACCACAATAACAGCGGAACTTGCCACCATAGGATCTGACAATATCGATGCCCACCGAACGGCAAGAGCGCATACCCTGTTCAATGTTATCGGAGTCTCCATCATGGTGATTCTGTTCCCATGGTTTTTAAAACTGGTGGAATTTATTTCAGGAACATTAGGTGCAGGGCCTGTGAATGAGACCATTGGCGGGACAGTTGTCAATGTCAACCGCTATATTGCAAATGGCCATACAATTTTTAATGTGATTAACGCATCTTTTTTTCTTTTTTTTCTTCCCAAACTCATCCAGGCAGCCATTTATCTCTCCCCAAAGAAAAAAACAGCACAACAGCGTTACCGGCTTCCGGAATTTGATGCCAACATGATAGACTCAACAATTGGCGCCCTTGCCAAAGTCCGTGGAGAAGTCAACAGAATGGCTGAATTCACCCGCATGAACTTTAACAAAGTCTGCGAATGCATCAATGCAAGAGATGATGACAGACTTGCTGAACGCCAGGCAGTGGAAGACCATATTGATGCCATGCAGAAGATTATAATAAAATATCTTATTACCATTTACCAGGGTGATGTTAATGAGTCTGACGCCCTTGAAATATCGGAAATGATGAGAATCACCAATAATATTGAAAGAATCGGGGATTCCATGGAAAATGTTTCCAAACTGTTAGAACGGCTCTATGACCAGAATATACAATTAAGTGAAACAGCTGTAAATGGTCTGAATGCCATTGCAGGAGAAGTTGACAGGTTCTTTAATCTTGTTATCAGTGCCATGAACGAAAAGCCTGAAAATTTCTATGAAACGGCTGTTAAACAGGAGGCTCTCATTGACCAGATGCGTGAGGATATGCGACAGGACCATATTGACAGACTCAGGCAAGCCTGCTGTTATGTGGATGCAGGTGTATTTTTTATAGCTTTACTGTCCAATTTTGAAAAAATGGGAGATTATTGTTTTAATATTGCCATAGGGGTAAGCAGGATAAAATAAAATGATAGTATTTGATCTGGAATGTATTAACGGACACAATTTCGAGGGCTGGTTTGAAGACAGCAACACCTTTATGCAGCAGCAGGAGAACGGCCAGATTACATGTCCTGTCTGTAATACGGCATTTGTTGAACAAAAGCTTTCTCCCGTGGCCGTAAAAACATCCTCTCATTCTCTTGTAGAGGATAGAACACGGGCAAACCAGACAGCAATGATTGAGCTTACCGAGAAAATAACTGAATTTGTCGAGAAAAATTTTGAAAATGTAGGAGCAGATTTTACAAAAGAAGCTTTGAAAATGCACTATGGCGCCACAGACAAAAGAAATATCAGGGGCAGCACAACACC
>CAZLBE010000005.1:0-14764 GCA_964557635.1 uncultured Desulfobacterales bacterium | reverse complement strand
TGAAAATGCACTATGGCGCCACAGACAAAAGAAATATCAGGGGCAGCACAACACCAGAAGAGGACAAAATACTTGATAAAGAGGGAATTCATGTTATTAAGTTGCCATTGGCTGCAAAGCCTGAAGATGACCTTAATTAACAACAAACCTGGGAGGTAAAACAGAATGACAAAAACAAAATTATTATTTAATTATGCGTTAATTATTATTCTTCTTTCTTCACTGGCATCTCTTGCTGCCCATGCACAGCAGCCCAACAGCCTGACCCCTTTACTTACAGATCTGAAAGGATGGAAAGCTGATCCTGCCGAAGGCATGAATATGAATATGAACGGTATAAAAATGATAAATGCAGTCCGGGAATACAAACGTGGTCATGCAGATGTAACTGCAACGATAATGATAGGAAACTCCATGATGACCCAGGGCCAGATGCAGCAGATGAATATTGAAAATTCAGAAGCAAGCATTAAAACTAAAAAAGTTAATGGTTTTAATTTATACACAAATTTCGACAAAAAGGAAAAAACCGGGGTAGTGCTGATATTTCTTGATAAGAAAAATTCAAATCAAAGCCTTTTCATAGTCGCATATGAAGGACTATCTGAAAAACAGGGCATTGAATTTGCTAAAAAGTTCAAATGGAATAAAATAAAAGAAGCAACAGGAAAATTATTATAGAAAAAGTAACTCTATTCCGTCCACCCGTGCTGGCCGATAAGTTTTACAAATCTGCATCCGCCGAGATTATGGGTAATGACACCGTCTTCTGTTTTTTCAAGCAGAATTAATTCCTGGCTGAAAAGACCGCCAACCGGCATGACAAGACGGCCTTTCGGGGCAAGCTGGGCAATTAAAGGCTTTGGAATTTCCTGCCCTCCTGCAGTTACAATAATTGCATCAAATGGGCTTTCTTTTTTCCACCCCTGGGTCCCGTCGGAATATTTTGCAACTATATTATGGTATTGAAGTTTATCAAATAATTTTCTTGTTCTTAAAAAAAGAACATTATTTCTTTCAATGGTATAGACCTTAAACACTATTTCAGCAAGCACTGCAGCTTGGTAGCCTGACCCTGTACCTATTTCAAGGACCCTTTCCCCGCCCTTTAATTGCAGTGCCTGGGTCATTTCCGCAATAATATAAGGCTGTGAGATCGTCTGGTTCTCACCTATTGGCAGTGGAAAATCACCATAGGATGTATCCCTTAGAGCTTCACTGACAAAAAGGTGCCTTGGCACCTTTCCCATTGCATTAATCACAAGAGAATCAGTAATTCCACGGGCTATGATCTGCCTTTCCACCATATCCCTTCGCCAGTGTTCAAATTTTCTCGGTTCTGCATTCATGTTCTTCTTTTACCAGCAGCAGGAATTTCAGTCAAGAAGATATAGCATATACGATTGATAATAAAAGACTGCTGACTCTTGTTTATTTTTTCATCCTGCATTAAAAATGTGTTTAATAATTTAGTTTTAACCGATATAACCGCCATGAGGCGAATCTGGATTGGTCCAGATTGCCTCAAAGAATCAAAGATTCTGACGAATTATGGGCCGAAGGCGCGGAGCCAATAAACATAATAGTTTACGTTTTATTTCATATAAATCTCTTAATGCTCTATTAATATTATAATTTTGTTTAATCGCCAGTAAATATTTTATTGATGTCACACGCAAAGCTGGTGTGATAATAATGGGTTCCAAAACATTTGATACCATTGGAAAAATTTTACCGGGCCGGAAAAATATTGTAATGACAAGAAATGCGGAAAGAAAAAGTAAAAACAGGGATTTAATATTCACTGACCAGCCGGCCGGCGATTTACTGAAGAACCTTCAGGATGATGGATTTAAAGAAGCTGTGCTGATTGGTGGATCGTTAATTAACACGTTGTTCATGAAACAAAATCTCATTGATGAAATCCATGTTACCATGGTGCCAAAATTTTTCGGGAAAGGGTTATCCCTGTTTAATGAACCCCTTGACGTCCGTCTAAGCCTGCTGGATGTGAAAAAAATTGACACGGAAAACATTTTGATTAGATACAGGGTAAGAAAATAAAAAGTTAAATTATGGATAAAACAAAAAATATAATAACAGCGATTGTAATGTCCCTGTTAATATTTGCCCTTGGTATTACAGGATATATGACAATTGAAAAATGGAATTTCATTGATTCTGCATACATGACTGTTATCACCTTAACAACTGTGGGATATGGCGAAATAAACAAGCTTGGGACAGCAGGGCGTGTTTTTACAATGGCCCTGATATTTACCGGTGCCGGACTTTTTCTTTATCTTGCAGGAATAATAATAAAATTTGTTGTTGAAGGAGAAATGCAGTCAATACTTGGGAGAAAAAAATTGAATAAGCGGATTGCAAAAATGACAGGTCACTATATTGTCTGTGGTTATGGACGAATTGGAAGAATTCTATGCCGGCAGCTTAAAACAAAATCATCTGATATTGTTGTCATGGATAAGGATGAGGCGCTTATTCCTCTGCTTGAAAAGGATAGCATGCACTATATCATGGGAGATGTAAATGATGAGGCTCTGCTTTTAAGAGCCGGCATAAAAAGGGCAGGATATCTGATAGCAGCCCTTGAAAGGGATGCAGATAATGTATTTCTCGTACTTACGGCAAGACAGCTTAATCCTGAAATCAAAATCATGACAAGGGCAGAGAACATGAATGTAAGAAAAAAACTGCTTGCAGCAGGCGCTGACTGGGTTGAACTGCCCTACAACACAGGCGCAGCTTTTATGGGACACAAACTTTTACGTCCCAGTGTAAGCAATTTTCTTGAACTTATATTATCAAATGATCAGGAGAAAGCCATACAAATTGAAGAAGCTCCTGTTTCTAATAAATCCAAACTTGTCAATATCATGCTGAAAGATTCGGGCATAAGGCAGAAGTACAATATTATTATTACCGCCATCAAAAAAAACACCGGAAAAATGATTTTTAATCCATCCTCTGAAACAATCCTGGAGCCAGGGGACGTTATCATAGCATTAGGCAGAGAAAAAGATATGAAACTATTACATGATGCACTGAACCCGGATTAATATTATAGGCACCCATATAACCGCCATGAGGCGAATCTAAACTGGCCCAGATTTACCTCAAAGAATCAGAGATTCTGACAAAGTATGGGCCGAAGGCGCGGAGGTAATTATCTGAAAATCTATTAGTCAGATTCTGTATCTGACTCTTTTATCAGTAATGATAATATCAACGCTGTATTTCCTTGAATCCATCTGAATATGCTTTGCAATCTGCTCTTCAAAGGCAATGGAAATTTTACGTGTTGTTTCAGGAAGTTTTGGTATTAATCGATTGTAAAAGCCTTCGCCAAAACCGAGCCGTCCTCCTTTTTCGTCAAATGCGAGTCCGGGGATAACGGCAATATCGATCTGGTCAATGGATATTTTTTTGCATTTACCGGGATCAGGCTCCAGCAGATTCAATTTTAATTTTCTTTTAACAAGATCTTTATCATAGTCGTTTATCTTTAAAAGATTAATCGAATGTTTTGAATTTGAAATGGATGGCAGCACAATCTCCTTCTTTATTTCAAGGCATTTTCTAATAACCGTCTCCATTGGAATTCCGCTGCTTCGCTCCGAATATAAAAGCACTGTTTTCGATTCCATAAAATTGGCAAATTCCATAAGATTTTTTTCAATTATTTTCCGTTTTTCCAATAGTTCTTCAGGAGAAAGGCCTGCGAGTTTTTTTGATATTTCACTGAGTACATCTGCTTTACCGTCTTTTATTTCAGTCATAATTATCATATCCTCACTTAAAAAATATTTTTTATCAACTATTATACACAAAGTTCAACTTGTCAACCTTCAATAATCATTGACTGATTGGCCATGCCGTGATATTTTTCAGTTTTAAATAATTTTTTAAGCGGCAAAGTAGCAGTTATCAGTTGTCAGTTGTCAGTTATCAGCACTGGAGATGATTTTGGTTCTCATCCTCGATTTCAGGGAAGATAAATTAGTATCGATATGCTTTTACTGACAACTGACAGCTGATAACTGATAACTGATAACTGACAACATATAGCAACTTTCTTGTTTTTTATGACAAAAAACCAGGAGTAAGGCACTAACAGGATAAAAAAAGCAGGCAGGAATTGAAATGCTGGAAATAAAATTTGTACGGGAACAACTTGAAGAGGTAAAACAAGCATTAGGTAAAAGAAGCGGAAAAGCTGATTTTATAGGGTTTTCAGAACATGAAAAAAAAAGAAGAAAGCTTCTTCAGGAAATTGAGGAGCTGCGTCATCACAGAAATATCGTATCCGATGAAATCGCTGAAATCAAAAAATCAGGGAAGAATGCAGATTCCACCATTGCAGAAATGCGAAAAGTATCCGAAGAGATAAAAAAACTTGATAAAGTGCTTTCTGAAACTGAAACTTTTATTCATGATTTCATGATATCCCTTCCCAATATTCCACACCACGAAGTACCAAAAGGAGTTGATGAAGAAGACAACAGGCTTGAGAAAAAAGTTGGGACACCAAGACAATTTGATTTTGAGATAAAACCCCACTGGGATATCGGGGAGAACTTGAAAATTCTTGATTTTGCAAGGGCTGCAAAAATAACAGGTGCAAGATTTCCTTTGTACATGGGAAAAGGAGCAAAACTTGAAAGAGCCCTTATTAATTTTATGCTGGATATTCACACAAATGAACATGGATATACTGAGGTTCTTCCCCCCTTTATGGTGAACAGAAAAGCCCTCATCGGTACAGGCCAGCTCCCCAAATTTGAAGAAGACCTGTTTAAGCTTGAAGGATGGGATTATTTTATGATCCCCACGGCAGAAGTTCCTCTTACAAATATTTATTCAGGCGAGATTCTCAGTGAGAAAGATCTGCCAGTCAAATTTACCGCTTATACACCATGTTTCAGATCGGAAGCAGGGTCACACGGTAAGGACACAAGAGGGCTGATTCGCCAGCACCAGTTCAACAAGGTTGAAATGGTTAAATATACAACACCTGAAACATCCTATGACGAACTTGAATCCCTTTTGCAGAATGCTGAAACAATTTTGCAGCGCCTTGGGCTTCCATATCAGGTTGTAACCCTTTGTACGGGAGATCTTGGCTTTTCCGCTGCAAAAACTTATGATATTGAGGTGTGGATGCCGGGGCAGGACAAATACAGAGAAATATCATCCTGCAGTAACTGTGAGGCGTTTCAGGCAAGAAGGGCAAATATTAAATTCAGGCGCGATGGACAGAAAAAGCCTGAGCTTGTACACACTTTAAATGGGTCAGGGCTTGCAGTGGGAAGATGCGTTGCTGCAATCCTTGAAAATTATCAAACAGCCGACGGCTCCGTGAATATTCCCGAGGCCCTGTGGCCGTATATGGGAGGGGTAAAGGTGATTAAAAATGAAAATAAATGATTTTCCCGAGGACATAAAACCTTTTATGATCCCAAAGCCAAAAGGCGATGTATGCTATAGATGCCTTGGATGCTCAAAAGAATTTTCTATTGAAAAACTGCTCTATGTCTGTCCTGAGTGCGGGGAGGTTCTTCTCCTTGAGAACAGGGAATTTGATGAGTTGAAAAAAATTCCCGGCAGAACATGGCAGAAAATTTTTGATTACAGAAGAATGCTCAATATTCCTGCTTTAAAGGGCATATACAGATATCATGAATTTATAGGCCCAAACATCCCGCTTAATTCACTTGTTTATCTTGGAGAGGGTCACACACCGGTTGTTGAGGCAAATGCACATCTTAAGGAAAAAACAGGAATAAGATTTTTTTATAAAAACGACGGACAGAATCCAAGTGCATCCTTTAAAGACAGGGGAATGGCAAGTGCGCTTTCATATATAAAATTCCTTATTGACCAGAATCTTGCATCAAATATAATTGCCATCTGTGCATCCACAGGAGATACTTCCGCTTCTGCAGCACTTTACGCCTCATACCTGCAGCCGCATATAAAATCAGCCGTTCTTCTGCCCCATGGAAAAGTTACTCCACAGCAGCTTGCCCAGCCCCTTGGCAGCGGGGCAAAGGTCTTTGAAATTCCAGGCGTTTTTGATGACTGCATGAAAATTGTGGAAAAGCTATCTGAAGAATACAGTGTTGCCCTGTTAAACTCCAAAAATGCCTGGCGTATTTCAGGACAGGAGTCTTACTCCTATGAAATTGCCCAGGATTTTGAGTATGAGATGGAAGACAAGGTTGTTGTGGTACCCATTGGCAATGCAGGCAATATATCCGCCGTATTAAACGGGTTTATTAAATTTTTCAAGGCGGGCATCATTGAGGCCCTGCCCAAAATTATCGGTGTTCAGTCTGAACATGCAAACCCAGTGTTTAAGTATTACCTTGAACCAGATGAAAATAAAAGAGAATTTAAACCGGTAACAGTTAAGCCAAGTGTGGCCCAGGCTGCCATGATCGGCAACCCCGTATCCATGCCAAGGGTGATAACTCTTGTTAAACGCTACAATAAAACAGCAGGAGAAAAAAAAGTTTTCTTTGTTGAAGTAAATGAGCAGGCCATAATGGATAATGAGCTTGAGGCAAACAGAAACGGCCACATTGCATGCACTCAGGGCGGAGAATGCCTTGCAGGGCTTGTTAAAGCAGTTTCCACGGGGATTATTGACAAAAAAGAAACTGCAATTATTGATGCAACTGCCCATGCAATGAAATTTTCAGGATTCCAGAGCCTTTATTTTGAGAACAAAATACCCGGCGATTACAATATTAAGCCTGATCAGGAATTGATAAATACTCCGCAACTTATCATGCCTGATGATGAAAAGAAAATCCCTAATCAGGGAAGCCCATTAAGCGATGATGATTTCAAGATTTTTGCAAGTGATATTTCAAAAAAAATTGCAGAAGAGCTTAAACTTAACGCATCATGAAATTTTTCAAAACATTTTTTATTCTTATAAGTCTTGCAGTTTTAAATGCTGTATTGTGCTTTAATTATACATTATGCTCTGATTTAATGCAGAAAGCAGAAAATGGTTTAATGAGTTCCAAAAATAAGATAGAAAGTTTCAAAAATGCAGAAAAATTAACAAAAAATTATCTGGAGACCTCTTATCTGGAGACCTCTTTAAAAAGATATGCTGTATATCAATATAAAAAGGATAAAATCCTGTGTGAGCCTTATAGGGTTGCAAAAAATGACTGGCTTTACAAAATATTCAGGAAAAAGGGAGAAATTTCCGAAAAAGATTTCCCCCTTTTTATAAATATTTTTAAGACCGTCAACCCAAAGATAAACGATATTGATGCTATTCTTCCCGGGCAGATCATTTTAATTCCATTAAAAAGAATACACGATGATGACTTTAAGGAGACAAGCCCCGGTGTAGTGGATGTCCCAATGATTGAGTTCGCATCCATTCCTGAAGTATTAAGACCGTTTATAAAAAGCCACAGGATCAGTAAAGGAGAGACCATCTCTCAACTTCTTGATCCTTTGTTTCTCAATAAAGACGGCACAATTAACGCCAAAGGGATGAGGGCTTTAAAGCTTTCCAATCCAGATCTCAAAGATGTAAATCTCATCTATGCAGGTTCCATTGTCAATATCCCTTCAGCATCCCTAACAAAAAATGATCCTGATCCAAAAACTAAAAAAATCATAAAGCAGAAAAAGGCAATTGCAAAGAGCAATCAAGACGATCAGGGCAAAATAAAATATTCTCTATCAAAAGTTTTGAAAAACTATGCCTCCGTTGTTGGAGGTAATCTTATCCGTACAGGCATATTCTATTTTCCAAGAAAGAATAAACCGGATATTGAGCTTGATCTACGATCACATCCTTTAATAGAACTTGCAAATGGTGGAAAAATCCTTGTCCTGCCTGATCACAGAGACTCGGATTCATTATCCCGAGCCATTGGTAAATTCTGGAAAAACTTTACAGTCATCACCCTTGCACAGGCAGTTGATTCTTTGGGCATTAACGAGCCGGAAATAAACATAAATCAATTAGAAATAAATAAAAATTATTCTGAGAAAAATTTTAATAAAAACAAAAAAACCAACAGAAAAAAATCAGCAAAGGACATGGTAACCGGGAAAATAATACATCCCAATAAAAAGATAGCAGTCTTACCTTCAGGCCATGAACCTGCCCTTAAAAAAATACTAAGTTTTACAAACTTTCAATATATACCTGATTCACAGATTTCTCTTTCTTTTAACAGCATGACTTTAAATTTTACTCTCGGTAGAATTAGCTTAAAGGACAGACCTGATATACTCGTGGATTTCGGTACTGTTTATGGCTATGCCCTGGAAATCATAAGGAAAAAGGGACTGCATATTATCTCTTTTCCACCAAAAGAGATGTTTAGAAAGTCATTATCAAAATTATTTACCGATCTTGGAATGTCAGTTACAATGAATCCTGTTTTTGTAAGCATGGAGACAAACAGAGAAATTACAATAAATGGATTATATCTAACTGGTAATATGAAGAAATTGTATGTCAACGGTATGCTGATTACGGATCACCAGTTAGACAAAGAAACCCTGTCATTTCTCAATCAAAAAAATATTAAGATATTATTCTATGCGGAGGACAAAATAAAATGAAAAAGCTGTGCATTCCCTTTTGTATCATGATTATGATGACGGCTATGGTCTCATGCAGTCCTGATGTCCGGCAGCAGGCACTGAAAAATGCTGAAGGTTCAATGAATATCGGGCATGCATATCTGATATCAGGAGATTACACTGCAGGCCTTGGAAAACTTCTTGATGCTGAAAAAGTTATCCATGATGATCCCTATCTTGAAAATGATCTGGGGCTTGCTTTTATGGCTAAAAAGAGATTTGCGCTTGCAGCAAAACATTTCCAGATGGCCGTAAATCTGAAACCTGACTATATTCCTGCAAGGAACAACCTGGGAACAGCTTATATGAAACAAAAAAAATGGGATTCGGCAATAGCATGTTTTAAGGCAATTTCCGGGAATCTACTCTATGCAACACCCCATTATCCCCTTTCCAATATGGGATGGGCATATATTGAAAAAAAAGAATACAGACTGGCAGAAAAAAATTTTATCAAAGCTCTTAAGCTGAGCCCGAATTTTATTCAGGCTGTACACGGGCTTGCCACTGTTTATATCAAAACAGGCAGGGGCTATTATGCAGTTAATTTTCTTAATAGAAAAATTAAAAAAAGCCCAGGTGCTGTGATCCTGCATGCAGACCTTGCAAAAGCCTATGAAATGGTACATCAATTCTCGGATGCAGAAAGATCCTGGCAAACCGTTATAAAACTTGCTCCCGGATCAGGCCCTGCTGAAGAAGCAGAAGTACATATCGATAAGTTGAACGCCATGCCATGACAACCAGGGAAGGCACCAGGGCCAGGAGGAAAGCCGGCTGATCAATTCTTTTTTACCTGTTGAAGCTGAACAATTGACGGCGTGATAAATATGAGAAGCTCGTTCTTATTATCACTTTTCGTTGTAGAACTAAACAGTCTTCCAAGGACGGGAATGGAGGAAAGGCCTGGGAAACCGGTTTTACTATGATTTACGGTTGCCTTGGTAATTCCTCCTATCACTATGGTATCCCCATCATTTATAAGAAGTTCTGTATCCGCTTCATTTGTTGACAGGGAAGGAACGCCGTTGGTAATGGTAGCAACATCATCCTTGGTTAGATGCACACTCATGGCAATCCTCTTATCCGGCGTAACATGGGGAGTTACTTCAAGAAGAAGGTCAATATCCTTAAATTTTACAGAAGAGCCCCCGCTGTCATCCCTTTCAAGATAAGGATACTGCAGCCCCTGCTTGATTTTCGCTTTTTTATTATCAAGTGTAAGAATTTTTGGAGAAGAAATGATCTTTACATCTCCTTTTACTTCAGATGCGCTGAGCGTAGCATCAAGGACAAAAGGGGTTCCTGCAATATGACTGAATGAATACCCGATAGCGGAAGTGCTTGCAACGGGATAATTCATGGCAAGATCAAATCCGTAATTTCCTACGGCACCCTGGGACCACCACCGAACACCCTTGCACTGCTGTCATCGGTCTTGCTTGCAAGTGACCAGTCTATACCAAGCTGCTTTGAAAAATCCTTGTTCACCTCAACAATCCTTGCAGCTATCATTATCTGGGGAGTCACCTTGTCAAGTCTGTTAATTATTTCCATAGCCTGAGCAATTTTCCCCTTTACATCCGTCATAATGATCATATTGGTTCTGGAATCAACACTTAAGTGCCCCCTCTTTGGAGTTAAAATTTTTGTAAGATGGGGTTTTATATCTGATTCCGCATTGGAATAATTAATGGGAATATACGCCGTTACAAGAGGTTCCAGGCTTTTTTTCTGATCAATTTCACGCTTGCGGGCTGCAAATTCAGCCTGTTTAAACTGTTCCTCCCGTTTTAAAGTCTCACGGGTGGCAATACGTATGATTGAGCCTTCCTCTATCTGACCAAGATTATTCATTTTCAAGACAAGATCAAGAACCTGATCCCAGGGTACCGGCTTATCAAGGGACAGGGTTACATTACCTGTAACATCCTTATCTACAGCAAGATTCTTCTGACTTATACCTGCGATGATTCTAAAAACATTTTTGATATCGGTCTCAAAAAAATCAACACTGATCTTCTCCCCTGTATAAACTTTTTTCTGCTGAAACGGATTTTCTTGTTTTTTAACTGCAGCAATATTTTTAGATTCACCATTTTTTCTGTTCAGGGCGTTTCCCTTTTTTGCCTGATCCACAAATTTACGCCCGGCATTACCGCTTTTTAATATTTTTTCCGCTTTTGTGAACTTAAGCGGAGGGATGGAGGATGGATCAAAGGACAATAAAAGACCGTTGTTGTTCCTAACAATACGATATGGAACAGCCTCACGCATTTCAATAATTAAACGGGAACTTTTCTCTCCTTTCTTCCTCTGAACAGGAAGTATCCTGTTTACAGCCGATCTGAAATACTCTGTAAGAAATGGCCGCTGCCGGTATTTTGGAATATCAGTATTATAAAGATTTAAAATTATTTTGTTTTTATTTTTTTCTCTGCAAATATCATATTTTACGGGAATAGATGTTTTAACACTTATATCGGACCCTCCATCCTCCTTTGCAGTAAAAGCTATACCTGTTAACATGGAGCGGGCACCTGAAATTTTAAAAGACCTTGAAACATCAGACTGCTCATTATCTATTTTATTGTAAACCATAATTTTAAGGTTTGTATTCTCATTGCTTACTTCATAATCAAGGTTCTTTTTTAAAAGTATCACAACTTTTGCATTAATTTTTCCTCTGTCAACATAGGAGACTGCAATGGAACTGATACTATTCTGTTCAGGCAGGTGACCTACACTGCAGTCATCAATTCCGGTCTCCGGCAGATAAATAGTTATACCAAGTGGGAAAGACTGCTTAACAGAAGTATAAGTCAGTTTTTCATTACCCTTGATAAGCACTTCAATTCTGTTTTGACCGGGAAGGATATCAATTGATTTAATTTTCCTTGCAAGATTTTTTTCAGCCCTGCCCTGCTCCTTTACAGCAGAAGAATTGACATTTGTAGAAGTGTGGTCTCCTTCTACACTGACACATCCAGAAAGAAAAAATGAAACAGACAAAAGACAGATCATTATATATGTAAATATAGATGCCGGTTTTCTTTGTTTTATTAAAAAATGCAACATATCATCAATCCTCATTATCCGGTTTATTCAATTTCAACACCTCGGAACGTATAACAGACTCACCCTTAAAATTTTTCACCTGCTCTCTGACAATAACTCTGTCCTTTCCAATCTTTACCACTTTGCCGCCATTTTTACCTATGTAAGTCCCGATTCTGATTGTATAACCCTTACGTGTGGAATCCTCAACCATTGCGATGTTTCCGGATGCAGCCGTTACCACTGCAACAAGTTTTATCTGACTGAAATCAAATTTTTCAAGCGGAGTAAGAATACGCATTGGTTTTGACGGTACACCTGAATTTATGGATGCTTTTTTATGCTCATTTCTTATAAGTGATGCAAAAGGATCCACCTTACCCTCGGCAGTATAAAACTTTTGTGTTTTATCTGATTCAAGCATGGTTTGTTTTCCAGTGAACGTAGCATCGGTTTTCTTTTTTTCATTGTGCAATACCTGCATTGTCTTATTGACAGGGTTTATCTGTTTTTTTAGCACTTTGACTGTTTTTTTATGTACTGCAGGAATTTTACCATAAACGACACCTGGCTTAGCCGGAGCTTTTTTTACACTGTTTTCTTTGCATGCCGGGAAAAAAAGGCAAACAGACAGGAAAACAAAAACAATAGCGTTGCTCCTTTTTTTTATAAAATTCCAATTAATCATAATTTATCTCTTTCTTCTTCCTCTTTTCTTTTTAGGCTTTTGTTTAACAAACTTATATGTAACCGCAGTACATGAAACGTCAAGGTCTTTAGAATTTTTCTTACCTTTGATATTGATATTTCTGATTGTTACAACTCTATATAATCTGGATACCTGGTCAAAAAAATGTGCTAATTGATGATAACCACCTATAATTTTAATTTCCACGGGAATCTCAGCATAAAAACCCTTTGCCACTTCATTTTTAGGTTTAAAAAGAGTAAAAACAAGTCCGGAATCGATTCCTGCTTTTGAAACAGCCTTAAGAAGAGAAGGAATCTCTTTTTTATCGGGAAGAGCCATAACTGCAAGGTTAAAACGTATCTGAAAATCAGCCATCTTTTTTTCATATTTTGCAAGATTAGATGCCATTTTTCTATATGTATTAAGTTTTTGCTTCTGGGCGGCATATTCTTTATTCAACCGGGTGAGATCCTGCTTTTTAGGCATATAAATAAAATATACATAAGCAGAAAAAATAACAGCAATGGTGATTATACAGATAAGTACTCTCTTAAGTTTTGAAAGAGAACCCACTTTTTCAAAAAAAGGCGCTGTCTTTATCAGGAATTTATTAAAAAAACTTTGTTTTCGTTCCTGTTTCATCTTTTCACTTTTTTTCTGGGTTTATTATTTTTTACAACGGCTTTTCTGCAGAGAACCTCAAAGGCCTTCATCTGAACAGTTTTATCAATCTTCTTCATCCTGATATTCTTTAAATCAACATTGGAAAAAAGGGATGAAGTCTCAAGCCGTGTCATAAAATCCGCAACAGTTTTATTATCAAATGCAATACCTGTAATTCTTACATTTTTATTATCTGTCTTAAGGTTTGTAAGCCACATCCTTTTCGGGACAATAATGCCTGTCATTTTATCGAGAAGCTCTACGGGCTTTCTTCTTTTAGACTGCAGACTTTTGATAATATCAAATTTCTGCTGCATGATCTTTAATTTTTTCTTTATGCCGCTGACCTTATTGACCTTTTTTTTGTACAATACTATCTGTTTCTTAACAGATGTTATTTCAGATTTTTTCTTAACGATTTTTTTATTTATTGAAAGAGTATAATAAAAAAGAGCAAGAATAAAAAATATCAAAAGAAGTACAAACACCGAAACCTGACTGCGGATATTTTCCTTTCTGCGTGCTGCCCGAAATGGTAAAAGATTAATTCGTATCATTTGTCATCCACCCTTCTTAGGGCAAGTCCAAGGGCAATGGGAGCAAGTGGGGCTATTTCAGTAAGAAAAGAAGCAGGAAAACGTTTTTCATCTATTAATATCCCTGCAAAAGGATTAAATACAGACACTTTGGCATCTATTTCTGAGCTGAGATATTGCGGAAAATCATCAATATAAGCTCCACCGCCGCACAAAAAAATTCTGTCTATTTCTCCCTCATCGGATTTTGTTTTGTAAGTTTTAACAACGCTGAAAATTTCAGAAGACCACTGCCGGGCAATTTCAGATTTAATCTCTTTTACTTCGCTATGATCCATCAAAGTTGTATCTTTACCTGTAATAAGCTTTTCAGCCTGCTCTGGTGTACAATTGATACGTGAAATTATTTCATCCCTTATCTGAAAAATACCGGATGATTTATCCCTCATCATAATGGAGGAAAACCCTTTGAGAATATTTAAAGATGTTTTGGATGCCCCGACATCAATAAGCATGGAGATATCACCTTCACGGGTTTTATTTATAAATTTATAAATATTCTGAAGTGCAAATGTATCCACATCTATGATACTTGGATGAAGGCCTGCAAGATTGATCATATCCATATATTCGGCAACAAGTTCTTTTCTCACCGCCACAAGAAGCACATCCATCTGATTGGGAGAGAATTCACTTGTTCCGAGAATTTGAAAATCTATATTTACATCTTCAATATCATATGGAATATACTGTTCAGCCTCAAAACGGATAGATTTCTGTAGCTCTTCTTCGGATGCTGTTGGAACATTTATTGTTTTTATAACGACAGAATAGCCACCCGTTGAAATCGCAACATTTTTTTCCCTTATTTTGTGCTTTTTTAAAAGGCTTTTTATTACATGGGCGATCTCATCTGCGTCCTCTATATTCCCTTCAACAATTGATTCAGAAGGCGTTTCTACAAATCCAAATTTCTTTAAAGCATACTCCTTACCCTTTTTTTTGAACTCTGCTACCTTGATCATGGAAGAGCCAATATCCAGTCCAATAAGGTGATCATGTTTCAGAAAAGCCATACGCCTTTTTCTATCCTCTTTTCAATCTCGAAATTCGCTATAACTCGATTATCAAGTTTTTATCGGTAATTATTTGGCCGCAGATTTACACA
>CAZLBE010000004.1:14787-17274 GCA_964557635.1 uncultured Desulfobacterales bacterium | reverse complement strand
CTTACAAAGACGACTTACTTTTGTGCAAATGTGATGAATTTGCTTGTGCGGTCGGCATAATTAAAATATCGTTAATATTTACATGCTTAGGTCTGGTAATAACAAACTCAACTGCTTCGGCAATATCTTGTGTTTTTTGAAACAGGTTCATCATCTAATTATATGGTTCTTCCAATTACGGTGGGAAACAATTTGACCGTGGAAACTTTTGGAGCTGAATTAAGCTGCAGCTGGGCCGTTAAAAAATGGTGGCGCCTGACTCCGGGTTTTACCTGGTTTGAATTCAACCTTTTAGATGAGAACGGAACAATTGAGCCGCGCTATGAGTGTCACGATGGCAGCATGAGTAAATATCAGGCATCACTTATCTCCTTCCTATATGGATCTGCCTTGTAATCTGGAATTAAACGGCATGATCTTCTATGTTGATGATCAACCCTATTCCGAAATTAACAGCTATGTCCGCTGTGATCTGAATGTTTCATGGCATCCGGAACACGGATTAATTATCACCATTGGAGGACGTAATCTTTTCAATGGAAGTCACAGGGAATTTAGCAGTGAATATCTCGGACTTGTTGAAAGCTATATTCCAACAACATTTTATGGTAAAATTTCCTGGAGTTTTTAATAACGGCCATGAGGCCGATCTGGATTGGCCCAGATTTGCATCACAACAAAAAATTAAATAAAAGTAATGTGTTACGTTTTATTTCTTATAAAAAATCATATGATTCTTAAACGAATTCATAAAATCATTATCCTGTGCCTGATTGCTTCCATGGGAGTTGTGTTTACTGCAGGCGCTACCGGTCTTCAGCAGTCCCGCGTCTTTGAGATTGAAGCGGCTTTCCTTGTACAGTTCAGCAAATATATAACCTGGCCTGCATATCGCTTTAAAACCAAAAAATCACCGGTTATCATAGGTATTATCGGACGTGATCCCTTTGACACAAAAATTGACCGTATTGCAAGAAGATTTAAATCGGGAAACAGACCCGTTGAAATATGCAGGGTGATATGGAAGATGCCGGCAAGTGCCATATCCTCTATATAACCTCCGCTGCAACCGTAAATATGACAAAAATCAAAGAAGAACTGTCAGGAAAACCCATAGTGCTTGTAAGTGATACAGATGATTTTTTAAATCAGGATGGCATTATTGCTTTTTTCATATCAGGAAAAAAGATCCGTTTTAATATCAGTTTGACCAACAGTAGGCGGATTGGCCTTAAAATCAGTTCAAAACTGCGCACCTTCTTTCAGAGCAGGTAAAGGAGAGAAGCCTGGTGCTTGGCTGTTATATCGATTCCGATCTTCCTGTTTCTGTCAATGGTGATCCCGGCAGATTACGTCAGATCCTGATGAATCTGCTGAGCAATGCCGTGAAATTTACCAGTCATGGCGAAATTGTGATCAGGGTAAATTTAAAAAATCAGGATGAAAATTCATTGTTATTGTATTTTGCAGTTGAGGATACCGGCATAGGAATTTCTTCTGAAAAGCAGAAAGCTATCTTTAATGCCTTTTTCCAGGCAGATGAAACCACCACCCGTAAATTCGGTGGCACAGGCCTTGGATTAACCATTTCAAGGCAGTTAGTTGAGCTGATGGAAGGAAAAATTGGTATTGAAAGTGAAATGGGAAAGGGCAGTAAATTTTATTTCACTGCAAAATTCGGCCGAAGTAAATCTGAACTTTCCATCTTGGGTGCCAGAAATCTAAAGCCAGGGGGCAACAAAAAGGAAAATGTGGAAGATCACTCTTTTCAAAAATTTAATGCCCGTGTCCTTGTTGCCGAGGATAACCCGACAAACCAGATTGTAGCCCAGGGGATGTTAGAGGTTACGGGCTGCACCGTAGATATGGTTGAAAATGGTGTGGAAGCGGTAAAGGCCGTGAAAAACAGCGATATTTATGATATTATTTTCATGGATTGCCAGATGCCGGTGATGGATGGTTATGAAGCCTCAGAAAAAATAAGAAAAATGATGAAGCAGTCAAACAGGGATATTCCCATTATTGCCCTTACCGCCAATGCAATGAAGGGGGACAGGAAAAAGTGCATCACAGCAGGTATGAACGATTATCTTCCCAAGCCTTTTGATAAAAGCCAGTTGATTGATATACTTAAACGATGACTCAAAACTCAGTAAATATTCGGCCAGCACTTTTATCTTCGCCCATTTTGACCTGCTCAATAGCATTAGTGCCTTACCCCACATTTACATCAGCAGTGCAGCACTACATTAAAGTCTCCAGTTGACTTTCACATAAAAACCCCTGTCCACCTCAGTGATCTGAGTATTTAAAAGGGTGGAGGTGCCATATTCCCTGTGGTGATCGTGGAGGAGATTTTGACCGGTTAAAGAGATGTTTATCGCTTTTGAAAACTGCCAGCCAATTCTAAGGTCCAAAGTGAAATAATCGTCAAGATCCATGGTCATGAAGCTGTACGTTGCCATCAAACGCCAGTCTTCAGTCATA
>CAZLBE010000004.1:12843-14687 GCA_964557635.1 uncultured Desulfobacterales bacterium | reverse complement strand
AAGATCCATGGTCATGAAGCTGTACGTTGCCATCAAACGCCAGTCTTCAGTCATATTCATGGTACAGGCAAGCTCCGCCCCGTAACTGTGACCGCCCACTTCATTGCCAAGGGTTGCAGGCAGGTTGAACAGAGGCTGTTCTGGCATTCCATAGCGGAATGAAAGCATATTATCATAGTGATTGTAAAAAAAAGAAACATCCATGAAAATACGTGTGGACAATTTGGAACGAAGACCAAGTTCATAGGATAAAACCTCTTCGGAATCATAACTGGAGCTGCCATGCATAACTACCATTGATGCAGGCAGCCCTGGAAAAAGATATCCAGGGGGAATGACCCGTTGATTAAAGGTTACTGACTGCTCAAGCCTTGATGGAGTCCTTATGCCACGGCTAATGGCAGCCCAGACAGTCTGTCCGCCATCTGTTGTGTAAATGGAGCGGATCCCCGGCTCAAATTCATAACCTGTATAATCGTTATGTTCAAGTCTTACACCGGAAATTAATCTTAAATGGTGATTGAAAAAAGAGATTTCATCATTTTTTCCCTGCACATTAGCATTTTCATCAAGGGTTTTAGTATATAAAGGAGAGAAAAAATCAGGAACACTGACAGTTTGTCCAAGCTCTTCATTGTAATAATCTCCATGCAGGGAAATTGTTTCGCTGTGAGATTTCACCCAGTCAAGCCTGAATCCCGAGTGCCCCATTCTATAATCGTCATTTCCCTGCCCGCCATCGTCAAGTGTAAAAGAATCCCTTGAAAAGGCTTTTCCATAAACCCTGTAAAAAATATTTTTGCCAATCCTGCTGCCGTAACGCATGGTGGCAAAGCCTTTTTCTTCAGAACCTGCGCCTGTTGATAAGAGAAACCCTTGGGCTTTTTCTGCTTTTTTTGTGATAATATTTATTACGCCGTTAAAAGCATTGGCTCCCCACAGGGTGCCTGAACCTCCCCGAATCACCTCTATCCGGTCAATATCGGCAAGCGGGTAGTCCTGAATTTCCCAGAACACCCCGGCAAAAAGAGGTGTGTAAATTGTTCTGCCATCCATGAGCACGAGGAGTTTATTGGCAAAACGGCCGTTAAATCCACGAATGGTGATTGCCCATTTATTGGCATCCATGCGGTTGACCTGAACACCAGGAGCCATGCGCAGGGCTTCCGGAATTGATGTCACTCCAGAGCGGCGGATATCTTCCTGAGTAATTACAAAAATAGCTCCCGGAGCGTCGGAAATTGCTTCATTCTTTTTGAAACGGAAGAGACGGTAATGGACATGAGCTGGGTCAGGTCCATGCTCAGAAAATTGTTATCTGTTAATTCTGCGCCAATAACAAGATCTGGCAGCAAAAAAATAAAAATGAGAATAATGATGCAGTTTAATTTTAAACTTTTTCTCATTACGCCCATATTCTATTCCTGATCTGTTCCGGATATTATTTTATAGTTGTTTTTTATAAGAAATAGATTTTAAATTACTAAACCTATTTCATTTTTTGTTGAGAGGCAAATCTGGGCCAATCTAGATCGGCCTCATGGCGGTTATATGAAACAGAATACAAATGAACGGCAGTACGTCTGTCTGCCCGCCGCTTTGTATATGCAGCACCCTGTAAATGCTTACAGTTCACAAATTGACTGGGAACAGTCACAGGAAAGGAATGTTTTTAAAATTGATTGACACATAAAAAATGATAAGATAAGTAGAATTGGTTTATGCTGTTTTACATAACAGCAAAGCAATGCCAGATCATGCAGAAATAAAAACTAACTCAAATTTTAAAAGCAGAAGAATGAAGCAAAACCCTGACATTGCGCTGATGCTCTATTTTACATAAC
>CAZLBE010000004.1:0-12743 GCA_964557635.1 uncultured Desulfobacterales bacterium | reverse complement strand
AACAAAAGGCATGGTAAAGGAATGGGGAATATGGATATACACCAATTGATGCAGAGGCGTTTAATAAAAAGGAGTTACCTGCTTTTATTTTTCTCGCTCATACTTACATTTCTGTTAAATTTAAATACCTTGTGTGCTGCAGAAAATGATTTTACACAATTGAGTATCGAGGAGTTAATGGATATAAAAGTCACCTCGGTGAGCAAAAAAAGTCAGAACCTTTCAAACAGTGCAGCAGCAATTTTTGTCATTACAAATGATGATTTGAAACAATCCGGTGTCACTAATATCCCAGATGCATTACGAATGGTTCCAGGTGTTAATGTTGCCCGTATTGATTCCAATAAATGGGCGGTCAGCTGCAGGGGGTTTAACGGCAGGTTTGCCTCGAAACTGCTTGTGCTTATTGACGGCAGGAGTATTTATTCTCCGTCATTCTCAGGTGTTTACTGGGAAAACAACGATGTGATGATGGAAGATGTGGACCGCATTGAAGTTATCCGGGGACCCGGGGCAACCCTGTGGGGAGCTAATGCAGTGAACGGTGTTATAAACATTATTACCAAAAATTCAAAGGATACCAAAGGCGGAATCCTTTTTGCAGGAACGGGCAATCAGGAAGAGGTGATTTCAGGCTTCCGGTATGGCGGCTCCATTGGGAAAGATACAAACTACAGGATTTATGCAAAACACAATGAAAGGGGTGAATTCAAATCGGTCAACGGCGGTGATGCAGGTGATGACTGGAGAAAGATATAATCCGGTTTCAGGATGGATTCAACACCCACCACAAAAGATAATTTTACATTTGAAGGGGACATCTTTCATGACAATGTTCATCAAAATCTTTATCTTGTCAGTGATACGCCTCCATTCATGGGAGACTTTTCCCTTGAAACAATTGTGTCAGGAGGAAACCTGTCAACCCGCTGGCAGCACACACTGTCCTCAACTTCTGATATGTCTTTAATGATTTACTATGATACCACCCGACGCAGTAAAGATATTTATGATGAAAAACGGGACAATATTGATATGGAGTTCCAGCATCACTTTGCTGCAGGAAACAATAATGACATTATCTGGGGGGTCAGATACCGTTACACCCATGGTGATTTCAGCGGCTCATTTCCTGCCATGGTTGAACCGGTTAAAAAACACGATGATCTCTACAGCGCATTTATCCAGGATGAAATATCATTTTTCAATAACAGTGTCCACTTAACGCTTGGTTCAAAATTTGAGCATAATGATTACACGGGCTTTGAAATGCAGCCAGGCGCCAGGCTGATGTGGGAAATAAATGCCAGAAACAAAATATGGGGAGCGGTTTCCAGGGCTGTCAGAACCCCCTCCATAGCTGAAACCGATGTGACTATGCCCTATTCAGCCTTTGATTCTGGTATCCCTGGAGTTCCTCTCGTGGCTGAGGTTGCCGGGAATAAAAATTTCAAGTCTGAGAAACTCACTGCCTATGAATTGGGATACCGGTTTATTCCGGCAAAATCATTTTCCGTGGATACAGCCCTTTTTTACAATGATTATGATGACTTGAGAAACGCACAACAAACAGCACCCTATTTTAAGGGAACCTCTCTTGTTCAGGATCTTATTTTTGACAACAATACCCATGGCAGGGCCTGTGGAGGTGAAATTGCCGCGGCTTTCAGGAGGTCTGATTTTTTTAAATGTGACCTTGCCTACAGTTTTTTGCAGACAGATTTAAATGGCAGGCATGTTGGTGGATTTCCAAAGCACCAGGCATCTATACGTGGAGAATTTGCTTTTACAAAAACCATTGAGTTAAACACCTGGCTTCGTTACGTGAATCAATATTCCACAACCTATATTTTATCCGGCAGTAGTGTTTTATCCGGCAGTACTGATTATCAAATCGACAACTATTTTACCATGGATCTACAGCTTAGATGGAAAATCACACCAAAGATTGAATTCTCCCTTGCCGGTCAGAATCTTTTGCAGGGACATCATGTGGAATTTGTACAGGAAACCTTTTCAGAACCTGTTGAAATTGGACGTAGTTTCTACGGCAAAATCACCTTGAATTTTTAGTTAGGGATTAATAAATAATGAGCAAAATTGCGAAATCCCTGATAAACATGAAAAGTAAAATGGTTATTTTATGTGTTGTGCTGTTTCTTTTTAATTTTTCTGCATATAAAAACAGCATGGCAGGCGAGGTAAAAGAATACGCTGTCAAAGCGGCATTTGTATTTAATTTTATTAAATTTATTCAATGGCCGGGGAAAGAAACGTTAACTGAACAAAACAGTCCATATCAACTTTGTTTTATTGGTAACAACACCGTTGCAAAAGAATTTACAAAACTTAACGGAAAGACAATAGGATCGAAAACACTTGATACCCACCGCCTGTTGCAGGCAAAAGAGTGTGAGAAATGTAAAGTTATTTTCATCAGCCGGGATACAGATCCCTTAACCTTAAAAGAAGTTATTTCCCGGGTAAAAGGAAAACCTGTTTTAACCATAGGCGAAACAAAAGCATTTACAAAATTTGGAGGCGTGATCTCTTTTTTCCTGGAAAACGACCACCTGCATTTTGCAATTAATACAAAGGCTGCAAAGATCCAGGGATTAAAAATGAGCTCCCGTTTATTAAAACTTGCCGTTATAGTGGATGGGTAAAAATGAAAAAAACAATGAAATTATCAGTTGGCAACCTTTCAATAAAAACCAAACTTGTTCTTATTTTAAGTTTTACTGCCCTGTTCGCAATATCCATGGTCTCCACAACACTTATTGTTAATGAGAGATACAATGCTAAAAAAAATCTTGCCCAGGAACTTAAGTCCGTTGCAGACCTGATTGCTTTAAATTCAGGTGCTGCAATGATGTTCCACGATGCACAGGCTGCAAAGGAAAACAAGAAAAGTTTTCTTGGAGGCCTGCATATCGTAGATAATATGCAGAATGTAAACAAGAAGCTTCATTCCTATTATATCGTCGTTGGTGGTATCATTTTGATTACACTTCTTGTTGTTCTTTTGCTTGCATCAATCATGCAGTCCTTTTTTACAAAACCATTGTTTGCTGTGATTGATTCAATGAACGAAGTGTCAGAAAAGAAAAATTATCAGATTCGTGTTAAAAGCAAAACAAATGATGAATTCGGTATTCTGGTGTATCATTCCAATAGAATGATAGAGAAAATCCAAAAAAAGGATAATTCTCTTAAAGAATACAGCTCAGGCCTTGAGGCAATGGTTGCCATGAGGACAAAAGATCTTTCAAAAACAAAAAAAGATCTTGAGACAATGGTTGTCGACCTTAAAAAAGCAAAAAATGAAGCTGAGGATGCAAGCAGAATAAAATCTCAGTTTCTGGCAAACATGAGCCATGAAATAAGAACCCCTATGAATGGCGTTCTTGGGATGACAGAACTTTTGCTTGATACAGACCTTTCTGAAAGTCAATACCGCTTCGCCCATTCCATATACAGTTCCGGCGAGTCCCTTCTTGCAATCATCAATGATATCCTTGATTTTTCCAAAATTGAGGCGGGAAAGCTGACACTGGAATCCATAGATTTTAATTTAAAACTGCTGATTAAGGATGTAACGGAGTTATTTTTTTCAACTGCCCGCACAAAAATGCTTAAGCTTATAGTCTTCATTGAAGAAAACACTTTTTTATATCTGAAGGGAGATCCAACACGACTTAAGCAGGTGATGATAAATCTTATTGGAAACGCAATTAAATTCACTGAAAAAGGAGAGGTTGCTGTCAGGGTATCAACAAAAATCATCGATGATAATTTTGTAAATTTAAAAATTTCCATTGATGATACAGGCGTTGGTATCAGTGAAAATGACCGTAAAAAGCTTTTCAGGCCGTTTTCCCAGGTTGACGGTTCAACAACCCGTAAATACGGTGGAACAGGTCTTGGGCTGGCGATTTCAAGACAGCTTGTCTCTTTGATGGGGGGATTTTTAGATTGTAAAAGCAAAAAAGGTAAAGGGACAAAAATTTTTTTACCCTGCTAATGGAAAAAGCAGTTGAAATAAAAGAGGATCAATCAAATCAGGTTGGATTGGATAAAGCTGTTACCCAATCTGTTTTAGCCGGAGAGCCTCCGGGTGGGAAAAATACGGAGAATGCAGAGAACAGGGAAGATGCGGGAAAGACCATACAGTTTAACATGCATGTCCTTGTTGCAGAAGACAATGTGACAAACCAGGACGTTGCCATTGCAATGCTGGCAAAATGCGGATGCAGGGTTAGCCTTGCAGAAAACGGCAGGCGGGCCGTTGAGATCTTTTTACTGGAAAAGCCCGATCTTGTATTGATGGATTGCCAGATGCCGGAAATGGACGGGTATCAGGCTACGAAAAAAATCAGAAATCATGAAAAGACATTGAACATTAAAACCCCCATTGTGGCTTTAACTGCCAATGCCATTGAAGGTGACAGACAAAAATGCCTTGCTGCCGGTATGGATGATTATTTAAGTAAACCGTTTAAACAGGAGGAATTGATGACTATTCTTAGCAAATGGTTTGGTGTTAACGATAAAAAAGGTTCAAAAGAAAAACATGAAGCAAAAAAAAATCGTTGCAATGAAGATGTTATCCATGAATCTGTGAGCATTGAAACTGCAGTTGATCAGGCAGAAACTTCCACGGTGCCCATAGAAGCGTCCACTGTAATTGATCATGCGGCAATTCAGACCATTAAGGACCTTCAGATGGAAGGACAGCCGGATATTTTATCAAAACTTGTCAAAACATACATTGCAAGTACTCAGTCAAATATTGCTAAATTACGTAAAATATCAAAGAAGAACGCCCTTGATGACCTTAAATTTTTTGCACACACAGTTAAATCATCAAGTGCAAGCATGGGGGCCATGCATTTATCTGAAATTTGCAGAGAACTTGAAATGGCCTGTATAAATAAAACCATGAATGATGCGGAACATTACATGGGCTTAATTGAATCCGAATTTTTGAAAGTTAAATCAGCTCTTGAAAAGGAAATCAGGAAATCATGATTTACGAAGGAATAAAAAGAAAAAAACCTCTGGCTCTAATCGTTGATGATGACCCTTCTTTGCGGATGATTATCGCTGCACTGCTTGAAAAAAATGGTTTTCATGCCCTTGAAGCTGACAGTGGGAAAAAGGGTGTTGACCTTTTTGCAGCACAGCAGCCTGATATTGTACTTATGGATGTTATGATGCCGGACATGGATGGATTTGAAGCCTGTAAAATGATTCGGAACTCTCCTGAAGGAAACTATACTCAAATTCTCATGGTAACAGGGCTTGAAGATACAGAATCAATCAAAAAAGCATTTGAAGCCGGGGCAAACGATTTTGTAACAAAGCCATTGAACCTGATGATGTTAGGGCAGCGGGTTCAATATATGCTGCGTGCAGGTATCGCATTCAAAGAACTGTACATCAGCAGAAGCCGTCTTGCAAAAACCCAGGAACTTGCCATGATCGGAAACTGGCAGATTAATCTTAAAACAGATGAATTTCATTGCTCTTTTGAGGCCTGCTCCCTTCTTGGATTAAGCTGTGAAGAAAAGGATATTTCTTTAGATGATTTTTTAAAACCCGTTATTGATCAGGACAGGGACCGTATTAAGAATTCAATTAAAACAACTATTACAACGGGTGTGCCCGCCACTCTGGAGTACAGGATTAATGTTGCAGATGCCCCTGATAAATATATATTAACCAAATCGGCAATTATCTTTGATGAGCAGCATCACCCGGTATTTCTGTTAGGCGTTATTCAGGATATATCACAGTTAAAAAAAGCGGAAGAAGAAATCAGGCGCCTTGCTTTTTACGACGGCCTGACAGGGCTTGCAAACCGCATGCTGTTCATGAACCGCATGGAACAAGCCATTATTGATGCCGAACGTAACAAAAAACATTGTGCCCTGCTGTTCCTTGACCTCGATAATTTCAAGAGGGTCAATGATACCCTGGGGCATAACGTTGGCGATCTCCTTCTTAAAAAAGTTACAGAAACAATCAAAAAATCCATCAGAGCAGGCGATTCAGCAACAAAAATTATAGAAAAGGAAGAAAACCGGAATTCATTGACCGCAAGGCTTGGAGGCGATGAATTCACCATTATGATTACAAACCTGAAAAAACCTGAAAATGCAGCCATTATAGCAAGAAGACTTTTAAGAATGATCCCTGCTGTTCATAACCTTTACGGGCATGAGGTGTCAATAACCACGAGCATTGGGATAAGTATATTTCCCGAAGACGGCAAAGAATCTGATGTTCTTTTAAAAAATGCAGATACTGCAATGTACCAGGCGAAAAAAGAGGGAAGAAATACATACCAGTTTTTCATGGAATCCATGAACAGGGTGGTCCACGAACGGTTTTCCATTGACAGAGATCTTAGAAAAGCGATTAAAAACAATGAATTTGTTCTTTATTATCAGCCCCAGATAAGGCTTGCAGACAGAAAAATTGTTGGAGCTGAGGCTTTGATCCGATGGCATCACCCCCATAGGGGCATGATCCCGCCGGATAAATTTATTCCCATTGCAGAAGAAACCGGAATGATAATTGACATTAATAAATGGGTCCTCCATGCTGCATGCCTGCAGAATAAAAAATGGATCAAGCAGGGTTTTCAGCCCATTACAATTGCTGTCAATCTTTCAGGGTTCAGACTGGCAAGCCAGGATATCATAGGGACAATAAGCAGTGCCATTGAGCAGATAGATTCGGAAATCAAAAATATTGAAATAGAAATTACTGAAAATGTCCTCATCCACGACACTGAAACCACGATATCAACGCTTAACAGGATCAAAGATTTAAATCTAAGAATTGCAATGGATGATTTTGGTACAGGCTATTCCTCCCTGAGCTATTTAACTTCGTTTCCCGTGGATACCATAAAAATTGACAGATCCTTTGTCATGGACTGCAACTCAGAAAGCAATAATCTCGTGATCATCAAAGCGATCATTGCCATGGGTCACAGTCTTGGGAAAAAAATTGTTGCAGAGGGAATTGAGACTGAAGAACAATATCATTTATTGAACGATCTCGGCTGTGATGAAGCCCAGGGATACTATTTCAGCCATCCCCTGCCTGTGTCTGAGTTTGCAAAACTTTTTGCCAGGGGTTATCTATAATTTTCTGTAGGAATTTCAATCGTATGGCTTATTATTTTATGGATGTTGTAAGATAAGGATTTAAAATGCAGTTTACAAACGATACATACACACTAAAAAAAGAACTTGAAAATATTTTTGAATTTGCACCCATTGGTATTTGTAAAGTCGATACGGAAGGAAAAATTATTTCTGCAAATCCGGAGGCTGCATGGATGTTCGGATATGAATCCTCCGAAAAACTGGTTGACCATGCTATTGACATGGCATCCCAGCTATTTGCAGACAAAAACAAAGCCAAGGATTTTTTATTCCGTCTTTTTGAGGCTGAAGAAGTAAAGCGTTTCAGATGCCAGTTTATAAGGCGCAATAATTCTTTGTTCTGGGCCAGGTCCTATGCTAAAATTGTGTTTAATGATTCGGGACAAATTGAAGGATTCTATATTTTTATAATTGATATCAGTGATACTGTAATTGCTGAAACAAAACTTAAAAAAGCAAATGATAAATTAAAGGACCTTTCTGCAATTGACGGGCTGACGCAGATAGCCAACAGAAGAAAATTTGACGAATACTGCGCCATGGAATATGCAAAATTTGCAAGAAACAAAGGATTTTTTTCCATTATAATGTGTGATGTTGATTATTTTAAATTTTACAATGATACTTATGGACATCAGGCCGGAGATGAATGTTTAAAAGCCATAGCAAAGGTTATTAAGACCAGTGTAAAACGTCCTGCAGACCTTGCTGCAAGATACGGAGGTGAAGAGTTTGTCGTGGTTCTGCCCGACACTGATTCAGCGGGAGCAATGCATATTGCTGAAAATATAAGAAAATCCGTAAAAGCACTTAAAATAGTTCATGAAAAATCCACGGTTGACAAATATGTTACTCTCAGCCTCGGCGTAGCAAGTATGATCCCGGTTAAAAATACTTTCCATGATGTGCTGCTTGGTATGGCAGATAAATCTCTTTATAAGGCAAAAGAGTTGGGGCGTAACCGATCTGTTAGCATTCAATAACCACCGTGAGGCAATCCGGGCCAAGTCCAGATCGGCCTCATGGCCGTTATAAAAAAAATATTATGTATCCTGTTGCGGTGCAGTTTTTTCAGGGAAAAGAGAGAGAATGCCTTTTTCCGATGCACTGCATATCCCACGTTCCGTTATAAATCCTGTAACAAAATCAGCCGGCGTTACATCAAATGCATAATTTTTACAGGGGCTGCTTTTTGGAGGTATAAGAACGTTAACAAGTTTTCCGTCAGGACTCAACCCCTGGACGTGGCTTATCTCTTCGGGATCACGTTCTTCAATGGGGATCTCCTTTAAACCGTCTCTTATTTGCCAGTCAAAGGTTGTGGATGGAAGAGCTACATAAAAAGGGATATTATTATGTTTTGCCGCAAGGGCTTTAAGGTAAGTGCCGATCTTGTTTGCCACATCACCTGTTCTGGTAGTCCGGTCAGTTCCCACAATTACCATGTCAACCATCCCGTGCTGCATTATGTGCCCTCCTGCATTGTCGGTAATGATTGTATGGGGTATTTTGTATTTGCCAAGCTCCCATGCGGTAAGCCTTGAGCCCTGGTTTAAAGGTCTTGTTTCATCTACCCATACATGAATATCAATGCCTTTATCAAAAGCCGTATAAACAGGAGCAGTGGCAGTCCCATATTCAATGCATGCAAGCCACCCTGCATTGCAGTGGGTGAGAATATTAACGGGTCCGCCATTTTTCTGCCTGCTTATTTTTTCAATCAACGGATAACCGTGAAGGCCTATTTTCCTGCAATTTTCAGCCTCCTGCTCAACGATAAAGGATGCTTTTTCAAGGGCTGCGGCAAGTCTGTCATGGTAAGAGTCAAATTTTAAAACAGATTCAAGCACTTTATCAACACCCCAGGACAGATTCACAGCAGTAGGTCTTGCAGCTTTGATCCTTTTACATTCTTTGATCAGATATTCATTATTACAGGTTTTGTCCTTATCCCGGGAAATGGCCGTATAAACACCAAAAGCACCTGCAGCACCTATAAGCGGGGCTCCCCTTACATACATCTCTTTAATGGCATTTATAACATCATCCACACTTTCAAGCTCTGCAACAACAAACCTGTGGGGCAGAAATCTCTGGTCAATCACTTTAATTGTTTCAGTGTCTTCATCAAACCATATTGGCCTGATATTTTTTCCGTCAACCTTCATATTTTCTACTCCTCAAATAAATTGACAATTTTAAACTGTTCCACATCCACAAGCCCTTTGTCTGTAATTTTCAATTGAGGGATAACGGGAAGTGCAAGAAATCCAAGTGTCATAAAAGGATCTTTTAAAGAAGAACCAAGATCCTTGACAGCCATAATAAGTTTTTTCATTTTTCTTTGTATTATTTCCATGGGTTCTTCAGACATCAGCCCTGCAACGGGAAGTGGAAGAAACTCAAAACTCTGACTATTACAGGTAACTGAAAAGCCTCCGCCCATTTCCTTAACAGCTTTAACAGCCTTTAGCATATCAATGTCATTTGTTCCTGCAACAATGATATTATGGGAATCATGGGCCACACTTGAGGCAATAGCCCCTTTTACAAGCCCTAACCCCTTTATAAAACCCTTTCCGGTACCGGCATTTCCAGTATACCTTTCAATGACAGCAATTTTAAGTAAGTCTCTTTTTATGTCGGCAACGGCAAATCCATTTTCTTCATTTACTTTCATTACAAGTTTATTTGTTATGACCTGGTTTTCAACCGCCTGGATCACTTTAATATATTTCCCTTTTACAGGAATTTTTAAATTAACTCTCCTGATATCAAGGTTCATGGTTTTGGGATATGGCACATATGAAAAAGATGCCTTTAAAGAGTCCATTGAAGCCATATTTAAGGAATCTGAAGAATGGCAGGAATCAGAACTATTTAACAGTCCTTTTGCATAGACCATTTCAGGTCTTAGATCATACAGATCCTTAAAAATTACAAAATCCGCTCTTCTCCCCGGAGCAATGGCGCCTATGTCTTTTAAATTAAAATATCGGGCAGGATTTATGGTGGCCATCTGAATTGCCCTGACAGGGTCAAGTCCTGATCTGACAGCTTTTCTTATGCAATGATCAATATGTCCATGATCAAGAATATCCCCGGGATGCCTGTCATCGGTACACCACATCATACGATGCCAGGTCTGGTCATTTACCGCAGGAAGAATGGCAGATAGATTTTTTGCACAGGTTCCCTCCCTGATCATTATATGCATTCCAAGGCTTATTTTTTCCAGGGCCTCTTTTGCACTTGTACATTCATGGTCACTTAAAATTCCGGCAGCAACATAGGCAAAAAGATCTTTCCCGGTTAACCCCGGGGCATGGCCATCCACGGGTTTGTTTGTTTTTAGGCATGCTTTAATTTTTGCCATCACATCGGGATCTGTAAAAATAACGCCGGGGTAGTTCATCATTTCGGCAAGACCGATGATATTTTCATTGCCTATCATGTATTCCGTTTCTTTGGCACCAAATTTTGCCCCTGATGTTTCCATTGCTGTTGCGGGAACACAGGAAGGAAAGGCAAACAGGATATTCATATCCTGAGTTTTTGCCGATTTTATCATGAATTCTATTCCATCAAGTCCTGCAACATTTGCAATTTCATGGGGATCGGCAATGACGCTTGTAGTACCGCAAGGCAGGACAGCCTTTGCAAATTGGGCAGGAGTCACCATGGAGCTTTCAATGTGAACATGGGCATCCACAAATCCCGGAGCCATATATCTTCCATTAAGATCAACAATTTTATCTGCATCATAACTGCCGAATCCACAGAAATATCCGTTTTTTACAGCTATTTCTGTGTGTAAAATTTCACCTGTGAAAACATTGATAACATTTACATTGGTGAAAAGTGTATCAGCTGTTATCCTGCCTGCAGAAGCGTTTATTTTTTCTTCAATATTCATGATCTTTGCCTTTGTTAACATGCCCCGTATTTTTCAAGGTATGCATCTATTTTTTCAATCATAGTTTTATCTATGATCATTTTATTGTTGATTTTTCTGTTGAAAAGATAATTTTTAATATCAAGTATGGTTACAATGGAAAAAATCGGAATGCCAAGATTTTCCGCAACTTCTCTTAAGGCATTTTTATCTGTGCTGCCCTTTTCTTTGCGATCAACACTGATCACTATGCCTTTTACTTTGGGACTGCTGCATGTTTCAAGTACTTCCAGGGATTCCCTGATCGCTTTGCCAGAGGTTATAACATCATCAACAATGATAAGATTAGTGTCTGAATTTACGGGCATTCCGACAATTCTGCTTTTATCGGCATATGTTTTTGCCTCTTTCCGGTTAAACAGATACCCTTTGTCAATTCCCATTTCAGATAAAGCCATGACTGCTGAAATACTCAAGGGAATTCCTTTATAGGCAGGCCCGTAAATTCCGTCAAAATCAGATCCAAAATGTTCCTGTACAGCCCTGGCATAATAAGAGCCTAATTTTTTAATTTTATTTCCCGTATCAAACATTCCTGTATTGATAAAATAGGGCGCAATTCTCCCGCTTTTTAATTGAAATTCTCCGAATTTTAATGCATCGCATAAAACGAGAAACTCAATAAATTCTTCCTTGTATGTCATTGTATCTTTCCTTTTGGTAAGCGTTTACAGGGCACTGCACCTGTAGCGTCAGCGTTTAGTGCCCATTATTTTAAACTCTATTTGCAGCGCCATGAAACATATTGATTCATGTCAACTGCATGGCCTGATTTTAAAAGAGCGGTTTTATTAAAATCCGCCATGGAACGAAGCGCATCAGACCCAAAAACCGGGCCGTCCCTGCAAACCAGTCTGTCACCGCATACACAGGCACCGCATACACCGAATCCACAGCGCATATATCTTTCAAGGGAGACCTGACATGGAATGCCATGGGATTCGCAAATTTGAAAAACCCTGTACATCATGATTTCAGGGCCGCAGGCATAAACCATGTCAAACGCGCCTGCTTTTTCTTTTTCGGTATTTTCTGTTTGTCCGTTATTTCCTGATTGTCCGGTTTGCTCTGTTTCATCTGTCTGTTTTTTATTTCCGGCATTTACCGCGTTATTTTTTTCTCTTGATTCTATTTCTTTTTTTAAAAGATCAGTGACAAATCCCCTATGGCCACAACTGCCGTCGTCAGTACAGAAATAACGTTTTTTTTCAAATCTTTCAGGGTATAGAATGAATTCTTCTGATCTTGCCCCGTGGATGAAAAAAATATTGTCTCCGAGTTTCTCCACAAGGGTTGCAAGGGGGGCGATGCCGCATCCTCCGGCAACAACAGCCACAGAAAAAGAAGACGGAACAATGTCAAACCCTTTTCCGAAAGGTCCCCTTATACCGATAAGATCTCCTTTTTTAAGAGCTACAGCCTTCCGGGAAAATATACCTTTGGCTTCAATGGTAATGCCAAATTTTTCTTCTGAATGATAGGAAATTGTATAGGGCTTTTCATCAATCCCCGGAATCCAGACCATTATGAACTGACCGGGTCTGAAATCAAGGTTATACTCAAAAAAAAGAGTGGCAAATCCAGTACAATTGATCTGCTTTTCCGAT
>CAZLBE010000003.1:0-17598 GCA_964557635.1 uncultured Desulfobacterales bacterium | reverse complement strand
AATTTGGTGAAATAAAATTCTACAGAATTTTCATTCTCAAGTGATAAATCAAGCAATCTTGTCATGCCAAACATTTTTCCTGCAACAAACAGGGTTTGTTCTATTATATTAGCATCTTCAGCCTTGATTCTCGCCTTTAAAAAATCATCTTTTATATTAACCTTAAATCCGGCTTTTTTCAGTATTTTTGATATTAACAAAATTCTTAAACCCCTTTTACGTGCATCTGCTGCCCCGCCCTTAAAGGAAATGGTGATATGATTAAGATATGGATCATCTGACAGATATGAATCCAGGGCAACATAATGATACCCCATACTCAGGCTCAAATTCATGTATTCCCTTGTAACAACGGCAAAACTTTTGGTATCGTAGTTCACGCTTTCAAGGGCTGGTGTGCGCATCATTGCCGTGAAAATACCACCTGCATCAGCCATTCTCTCGGGCCCGTCCCAAGATATGTCAGCAGAATTCATCCCCTTCCAGATGGCCTGAAATGGCCTGCATATAATGGAGTCTGCTTCAATTATTTTTCTGTCCGGAGTTGTGACACTGTCTTCAAACAGATTCAAAAGATACAGGCTTAAAGGAAGAATCGTTTTTACCTGATAAATATTTTTCATTTTACCGAATCTGCTCTTTCCCTTTAAGGAAAACATTTCGTTTAAAGCAGTCTCATGACAGAACCTTATTATATCGTGCCAGCTTTTACATGAATTTCCATGAAAATTTGCAGCACGGGGATCTGTGAGATTTAAAGGGAAAATAAATTCTGCAAGCCTTTTTAGCATATTATACGATTCTGTACGCTCAACATCAATTGCAATGGGATCCATTGTTACAGAATTGCCATCATTGATAAGTTCCTCTATAATCCCCTTATAAATAATGCCGCTGGTGGCATCAACGGTTATCTCCATACCATTGTTTAAAATAGAAAATATGTCAGGAACCCGGACTACACAGGGAACTTTGAATTCCCTGACCACCGATGACATGTGATCAGTGAGATTGCCCTTTTCCACAACCACTGCCCTTGCCTTTTGAAAGGCTCCTATATACCGGGGAGATGAGTGTTCCAACACAAGAATACTCCCCCTTGGAAAATCAAAAAGGTCATGGATATCCCTTGCCTTAAAAACCCTGCCTGCACCTGTTCCTGCAGCAACTGGCTGGGCTTTGTCAGAGATTACCGGGGCATTGATTTTTTTTGTTGATATTTTATGTTCCGTATTAAGGTGTAAAGGCCTTGTCTGGACAATGATCAGTTCACCATGCTCATTAAAGCACCACTCTATATCCTGTGCACATTTAAAATGTTTCTCAATTTCAAGGGCTGCCTTTCCGAGTTTGTTCAACTTTTCTTCTGTGAGGCAGGGAGCAGAAATCTTTTCCCTTGAAACATTACCATGCTCAATACCACCATGTGCTGATTGTTTTAAAAAAATCTCCTTTGGTACTATCTCCTTGTCCAACAATGAAAAATCAGGAGTGCGACTCAATATATATGTATCAGCTGAAATATCACCCTCCACAAGAAGCTGGCCAAGCCCCCAGATTGCAGAAATGACAATCTCCTCTTTATCCGGCCTGACCGGATTGGCAGTGTACATAACGCCTGAACACTCTGCATTGACCATTTCAAGGAAACCAACACTCATATTTACATCGTCGGGGCGGATGTTTTTCATCCTCTGATAAAGAATACTTCTGATATTATATTTACTTGCTGCAACTGATTTATATTTCTCAATAAGCTGTTCTGTTGGAACATTTAAAATGCTGGAAAACTGCCCGGCAAAGGAATCCTCAAGATCTTCCCCGATTGCACTGCTCCGCACAGCCCAGAAAACCGGTTTTTTATGTTCCTTTTCAATTTTTTCACTTTCTCTGTGGATAATATCTGATATTTCAGAAGGAATCTCTGCGTTTTTAATTAATTCTTTTATCTGGAGTTCTGCTGCAAGAAGTTCATGGCTTTTGTTCACATCAGTATCATGCAGGATATTAAAAATTTTCTCAGGCAGATTATTGTATTCTGAAAAATGTGTATAGGCGCATACAGTCAGGCCAAAACCGTCCGGTATCTGCATATTGCATCTGTTTTTCAATTCACCAAGATTGGCCATTTTACTGCCAACCTTATCAATGTACTTTGTGGTAATTTTGCTCATTGGAATAATAACGGGAGTATAAACAGGCTCTTTACTGCCCGTTGTGATTTCACGAATGTTTTGTTCCAGAGTTTGAAAAGCCTCGAACAAATCGCTGTAATCCTCTCCTGATAAAGCCTGGAGATCAAAAAGTATATTTTTTATCCTTCTTGATAAATTTTTAATCATACTTTTAAGATAAGGGATACTTATCAATTGATGATTATAATATTTATTTTCAAGTTCAGTTATAAGATCCAGGCTCTGTTCATTTTCCGTGAGCAGATCCAGAAAGGATTTATAACGCAATTGCAGGTCATCCTTAAAATCAGATTCAGGTTCTCCGCTATCGACACCAGTCAGTTTCTGCTGAATTTTTTTCCAGAATCGAATCATTGATTACTCCTTTATTCAATTACCACGGTTCTCTCTCAAGTTTATTGACCTGTTGTAAACGCATTTTACTCCTGATTTTATGCCGCTTTTTGAATTTCTTTTGATTCGTATTCAGGAAACATTATAATAGCAGGATGCACATCAAATGCCGTAGCGAGTTGTAAGGCTCTTTTTTTCCCGATTTCTACCTTATCATTTTCAAGCATACTGATATTTTTTGCATTGATTGAGCAATATTTAGCTAATTCCTCCTGAGTCCATCCTTTCAGTTCGCGCAACATTTTAATCACTTCTCCGGTAGTTAAAACAGTATGTTGTTTTGCAGGTCGATAATCATTTTTTTTAATTTTCATTGTCACCCCCTTCCTTAATATTTATGTGGTGTAATATCTATGACATAAATCGAAATAGTCTTTTTTTCCACAGAATAAATAACACGATATTGAATATTCAGACGTGATGAACGTTTACCCTCATGCTCGCCTTTTAATTTTTCGTCATGAAAGCCTGGAAATTCCCGAAGCTTATCTGGCCCATGCCGAAAAACGATACTTTTCCAGAGTTCGTATTTTTTCACGACCTGTAACGGTAATTTTTCAACAATCTTATTTAAATTGTGATTTTCTCGTATATGCCACATTATTAATATTAATAACTTATTATTTTTGATAAGTCAAGGTATGTGCACGCTTTAGGCGCGATAAATTTATTCTGATTCTGACTACAAAAATCTAAATTCTGTCACATCATTCCGCTTTTTAAAATAAATATAAGCAGCCACAGCCCCATTGCTCCGGCAATTAAAAACCCTAAAAGGCCTATTATGGGAATCCCCAACCAGATCGGTGGAATGCCGGAAAGGACAATCAGAGAAGAGCCGATTATCAGGGCTGCAACTATAATGGCAAAGGCGATCCTGTTGCTGATTTTATTGTGCACTGCATACATCTCGTCAAGGCCCTGGTGCTCAAACTCTATTTTCATTTTACCCTGTCGCAGCAGCCTGAAAATATCGTGAAGCTCTCCGGGTAAATTCTGCAAAAGGTGAATCAAATCATTTCCGGAGTTTGTAATATCATTAATAATTCTTTTGGGGTTGATTCTGTGCAACCTTATTCTCCTGATAAAGGGAGCAGCCTTCTCAATAACATCAAGATCCGGATCAAGCCTGCGGCCAATTCCCTCAATTGTGCTCAATGCCTTTATCATTAAAAAAAGATCCTGTGGAATTATTAATTGATGTTTTGTGGTTATTTCAAGAAGCTGATGCAGCATATCTCCAAGATCGACATCCTTTAAGGGGCGATAGCAATGCTTATCCATAAATTCAGCAACATCTTTTTCTAATAAAGAATAATCTTCAATGGGGGTATCAGAATCAATCAGTCTTAAAAGCGCATCTGCGGCTTTTGATTCATCCCTGTAAACAATACTTGAAATCAAATCTGCAAAACGTTCCCTTGTTCTCAGATTAATTCTTCCCATCATTCCAAAATCTATAAAACAAATCACATTTTCGGGAAGAACAAATATATTACCGGGATGAGGGTCTGCATGAAAAAAACCATGGACAAACACCTGCTTCATAATAAGGTCCAGTCCCTTACTTGCAATTTTACAGCGGTCATATCCTTTTTTTTCAAGCGTTTCAATATCAGAGGATTTAATGCCGCTTATATATTCCATGGTAAGAACACGTCGTGTTGTCAATTCCCGATACAATACAGGTACATGAATACCGGGCTCATTGGCAAATTGTCTTGCGAACCGCTCCATATATGCGCCTTCAAGGGTGTAATCCAGTTCTTTTTCCAGCGTAACAGCGAACTCTTCAACTATCCTTGAAGGCCGCTGTATATCCATTCCTTTGAGGTGACGCTCCATTAAACCTGCAAGGTGCATCATTATTTCAAGATCCACCTCTATAATACGCTTAACTTTGGGACGTTGAATTTTAACTGCAACTTTTTTCCCATTAAGCGTAACAGCCTTATGCACCTGCCCTATGGATGCGGCGGCAATACATTTTTCTTCAAATTTTAAAAAAATCCGGCCAAGTGTTTTTTTTAACTCTTTCTCAATGGTTATTTTAACATCTTCATATGAAAAAGACGGCACATTATCCTGTAGTGTGGAAAATTCATCAATAAATTCAATGGGTAAAAGGTCAGGTCTCGTGGAGAGTATCTGCCCCATTTTAATAAAAGTCGGACCCAGCTCTTCAAGGGCCATCCTTACCCGTGCGGCACGTGAAAGGGTTTCTATTTTTTCCCTGCGATTTCTGGAAACCATATTAAGGCCTATTTCAAGATATTGTTCAATCCTCAAGGCATCTACAATATCTCCAAAGCCATATTTAAAAAGGACTGTCAGTATTTGGCGGTACCGCTGTACGTAACGGTAAGTACGCCCTATATTTCCTATCCTTAAAAAAGTCAAAATACCACCCTGTTTAAAATTAAATATCAGTTTTCAAAACCCCATGCCATACATGAAATTAAGGGCCGGATTGTTTCTTAATTATGGTTTTATTGATCATGGTCTTTATCTTTGTCTTTGTCTTTTTCAAGAGCCTCTTTTGCCCCTTTCCACATTCCTGTTATGCTTCCCTTTGCAATATGAATGGATTTTTTTCCCATCTCCTTTACCTCACCTGTGACCATGCGGGCTGCTTTTTCACCGGTATTACCAAAGGTCTTAACAGTTTCTTTCCCAAGTTTTTTTAATCTGTCTGTCAGCCTGTCGGAAGCTCTGCCCGTTTCCTCTTTAAAAGTTGTACCTGTTGCTTTACTCTGATCTGCAAGGTCATTTAATACTTTTTTTGCAACCTCTCCGGAACGTTTTCCCACTTTTAAAACCGTTTCCAGAAAAAGAGTTTTCAGAGTTTTAAGATCTTGTGTTGTTTCGCTTAAATCTTCACTGACAAATTCCTTTGCACTGTCTGAAATGGAATCTGCCATGGATGTTAATCCTTCCTGAATGCCTTTAAAGGCACCTCTTGTAACTTCTTTGATATCTTTTCCCATTTCCTCGGCGGCATCCACAGCACCGGACAAAATTTTTTCCGTGGTTTCTTTTACCAGGCCTGCTTTCAGCCTGCCTTCATTTAAAGCTTTTTCTGTGGCATCCCTTGTAATATTCACTACAGCCTCTTTAATATCACCCCCGGATTTTATGGCCTGTTTTACCGCATCTTTCACATCCTGTACATTTACACCTGAAAACTCTGAAGATACTGTAAAATGAGATCTGATGTCCGAGACAATTGATTTAAACATCTCTCTGATCTCTTCGGGTAATACATTGTCAGCCTCGCTTACACTTTCAATACCTGCCTCTAAGAAATCGGGCAATTTTTCTTCTTCAAGCTTGATTTTTCCCTCAAGGTCCTTGATTCTGGCTTTCATTGCACCAATACTATTCTCTTTACACAGTTTTATACCCGCCATAATTCCCTTAACAGCAGATGCAATGTTTTGTTTTTCCCTTTCACCGTGATTTTCTTTTTCATCATGAAATGATTTCACAGCAGCAATAACAGCATTTTTGACAATGGGTTTCAGTGCCTCAGCTTTATCTGCATTTTCTTTGACAGCATCATAAATTGCATCCCTGAAAATTTCATATACTTTTTCAGAACTGATGCCTTCCGGTTTTTCTGCCTTTTCCAGGCATTCAATGATTCTGCTTTGTATCTGATTTTCTGACATATCCTGTACTCCTCCTTTAGTGCCTTACCCCTGAATTTCTGTAATAAAAAACAAGAAATTGGGGTCGGCACATGGGTTGCGGGCATTGCTCGCTTTAGCAAAGCTGCATGGACACCTGATGCAGCGACATTGACCGCAACGGCTCCGCACAGATTAAATTGATCATAAAAAACAATTTCAAACACACATTAACATGTTCAAGCAGTCCACGTCTTGACCTTGATTTTTACAGATCAAGCTGGACCCCGACCTCAAGGACCTGGTCCAATGGAATCCCGAAATGCGAACTGATATCCATGGCATTTCTTGAAAGAAATATAAACAGGTTGGAACGCCATCTGCTCATTTTCGGCTTATCACTGATGCCGAGTTTCTCACGGCCTAAAAAGAAACTTGCATCTTCCACTCTTATATCGACTCCCTTGTCACGTGATAAAGCAAAAATAGTGTTTATATCCGGTTTTTCCATAAATCCGTAATGTGCAATTATACGGTATATGCCGGCTCCCATTTTTTCAGTCTCAATTTTTTCAAGATTTGGAACCCTGGGTATCACTTCAATGCGGATATTTAAAAAAATCACCGTGGAATGGAGAATCTTATTATGTTTCATGTTATGAACCAGGGCCGCTGGCACTATATCATAGGTGCGTGTAAGAAAAACAGCGAGCCCCTTTATCCTCTGTGGCGGATTATCTGCCAGCATTTCTTCAAATGTATCCAGTTTTGGGGTGAGCCCTGCCATTTTTTTGCGAAGTATCTCTCTGCCGTCCTGCCATGTTGACATGACAACAAAAATGATGCCGCCAATGAACAGAGGAAACCATGCGCCATGGAAAATTTTGCTGATATTTGCAAAGAAAAAAGGAAGATCGCCCAGAACAAAAATAGCGGTTATCAGGCATGCTGCAGCCATTCCCCATTTCCATATTTTACTGATAACCACAAAAAAAAGAATGTCAGTAATTAACATGGTTACAGTTACAGCTACACCATAGGCCGCAGCTAATTTGCTGGAAGACTGAAAGCCTGCAACAAGAGCTATGGTGCATACCATGAGCAGCCAGTTTACCGGAGCGATATAAATCTGGCCCATCTGAGCTGCAGATGTATGCGTTACCTTCAACCTCGGAAGATACCCAAGCTGAATCGCCTGCTCAGTAAGGGAAAACGCCCCTGTAATAACCGCCTGGGAAGCTATTATTGTGGCCACTGTGGCAAGAAGCACCATGGGTATCATGGCACTTTGAGGAACAAGTGCATAAAACGGATGGTATGACATCTCAGGTCTGATCAAAAGTACTGATCCCTGGCCAAAATAATTCAAAATAAGTGCCGGGAAAACAAGCCCTATCCATGCAAGCCTGATAGGTGATTTTCCAAAATGCCCCATGTCTGCATAAAGGGCTTCAGCTCCTGTAACCACAAGAAAAACGGCGCCGAGAACAAGAAAACCGTCCAGTCTGTTGTGTATAAGAAAACTGATGCCATACCATGGGAAAAAAGCCATGAGTATTTTCGGGTCATGGACTATCTGTATTGCACCTAAAATCCCTAAAATTATGAACCACACAAGGATAACAGGCCCGAAAAGGCCTCCGACCTTTGCCGTCCCCCGCCGCTGTATAAGAAATAATCCCGTAAGGATAGCGATTGTAACCGGAATAATATATGGTTTAAATACCGGTGTAATGACTTTAATACCCTCAATTGCGCTGAGCACAGATATGGCCGGAGTTATCATGCCATCCCCATACAGAAGGCAGGCTCCAAAAAGGCCCATGGCAACAAGACCCCATTTTTTGCTGTTCTTTTTAGATTTTGACGGCGCCACAAGGGCTGTCAATGCAAGGACTCCTCCTTCGCCATCGTTATCAGCGCTTAAGGCAAAACCAAGATATTTAATGGTCACAATCATTGTAAGTGACCAGAACATCAGGGAGAGAACCCCAAGTATATTTCCAGTGGTTACTGCAATACCATAATCCCCGTGGAAGCATTCACGAAGGGCATATAAGGGACTTGTCCCTATGTCCCCGTAAACCACACCGAGGGCTGCAAGTGTTAACGGCGCCATACGGGCTGCACCTGTTTTTTTCTCACTGTCATCCATGCCTGACTGTCCTGAAATATTCAATGATTAATTCCAACAAAATTTTAATTGACGTTTCAAGATTCAATTGCTCTCAAGACTTTAATTCACATATTATATTCCCCCAATATATGCTTATGTCTCCTTTTGTCAATAGAGTCGTTATCCACTATGAGTTAAAACAGAACGTATATCTTTACGCTTTTGGTTCCGGACCTGAACCCGGATACGCCCATGGCGGTTTTACAAAGCCCGCATGAATTCAGGTTTAAGACTTACTTCACCTTTAAGGGCTTTTGAAATAAGCGCCAGAGTTGTTTCTTTGTCATCCGGCATTTTCGCCCTTATGGGGAGATAATTTGATGCATGGTTTGCATGAAAGAGTCCTGAAGACATATTTGTAGCTGCAATCATGGCACCAAGTTCCGTAAGCATCTCATCGGGTGTTATCAAATCAAATTTGCCATTTTCATACTCTTTGTAAAGTTCTGTACCCGGAATCAGCATAAGGCTTAAAGCCCCAACATATTCCGGATCAATGGCAGAAAGCACTCTGCCCGTTTCTTCAGCATGAATCAAAGATCTTTTTCTTCCTGCAATGCCGATGATAACAGTGATTGAAAGCTTTATGCCGGCTTCTCTGATTTTTTTACCCATTTTTATCATCCGGGCTGAATCAGCACCTTTTCTAATTTTTTCAAGGGTGATATCATCCCCGGTTTCAAGCCCCATGTAGGCAATTTTAACACCAAGGTCTTTTAATTGTACAAGCTCTTCTTTTGTTTTCATTTTTATGCTTTTTGTGTTTGCATAAAGGCCAATTCTTTTCAACCATGGCAGTTTTTTATTTATCCTTTTCAGTATGGGGACAAGCCTTTTCTGTGGAATTATAAGAGCATCCCCATCACATATAAACAATCTATCTTGGTGTCTGCAGTATTTTGCCGCAAAATCAATATCTTCAAAAATAACCGAATCCTTTTTGATTTTAAACCTTTCCCCGGTGTAAGTGCCACAGAAAGTGCATTTATTGTGGGAACATCCCACCGTTACCTGCAGCAGAATACTGTCTGCCTCGCTTGGAGGCCTTATTATATTACCTTCATAATGCATATAATCTTTATTCCTTTTTTTTTAGCGTACCTTTCAGGTGGGGTAATAGATTTTGTTCATCTCTAAGCTCAAAATTTATGATATTTTGGTGATGCTTTTTATCATACAGGTCTTCATACCCTAAATTTGTTTTTGCAGGAATGAAAATCGGCAGCTTGAATGATGCCTCAATGTAAGCGGCATTATCATCAATACCGTACCGTCTGTCAAGACTTGCAATAACCCTTGCAAGGCTCCACATGCCATGGGCAATGGACCTTTTGAACCCAAAAATTTTTGCAAGGCCTGAAGAAAGATGGTAGGGATTATAATCTCCTGACACCCTGGCGTATTTAAGGCCAATATCCGATGGAACAGATATCGTTTCCTTGAAAAATAAAATCTTTTCTTTTTTTCCCGTCTTTGATTTTCTTTTCTTTTTTCCCCCGGTGTGAGACTTTGTTTTTGTCAAAAAAACAGAAATCCCCTGCCATACAAGTTCATTGCCTGACACTGCCTTCAGGTCAAATGAGGTCTCAATGCATTTTTCTGTTTTTTTAATACTTTCAAGTGTACAGGAAAGGTTAAGCACTTCATCGGTTTTAACGGGTCTTATCTGCTTAAAGGATTGAAAAATATGTATAAGACCCAGTGGACTTATTGGGAAAAAAGAAGATGTGATAAATTTTCCAAGCAGACCAATAAAAATTGTCTGAATGCAGGATATTGGAATAATATCAGTCCTTGTTTCAGAAAAACAACAGACTTTTCTGTAATCTGCAATAAGCTGTCTGTCGGGCACATAGTTTTTTAAAATAATGCCTGCCCTATTGACAACTGCATCATTTTTAATGGCATTTGACCGGAAAGGTGAAATAAGGAAAGCCTTGAGAAAAATATAACCCATAAAGGGGCGTTTTTTAATTTCAAGAAAAATTTCAGGGCTTACAAGTGGAATATTTTTAATATCTGTTTTGTCATGCTCTATTTTTTTTGCCGCACTTTGTTCAATATTTGCTTTTTCCTGCATTCCCTGTTTTTCTCTTTGCTGTTTAATTGTTTCTTTTTGTATGAATCACTCTTTTTCTTTATGTATGATTCGATTATCGTGTTTTTTAAATGAAAATTTTGCAAAATAATGAGGTCAGGCTTTTCTTATTCAAGGAAAGCCTGACCTCATTATTTATTATTATTGAAGATTTAAGTCAATAATTCAAATTTTAATCTTTTCTTTTTTAATGTAAAATTTACATAACTAATTTTAATTACAAAATGTTTATATGAAAAACTCCGAATATTAGATCGGGTTTTTCATATTTTGTTGTCAAATAAATCCTGGCCAACCCAGATCCACCCCATGGCGGTTGTAAAAAAATACTCATAATTAGCTTTAATTATAAGGGGTTACTTTTTTATTGTGAGGCTGTTTAATAGTTTTTAGATTGGCCCAATGGCCGTTTATATGAAATAGAACGTAAACCGTTACTTTTATTTCATAATTTGTTGCGAGGCAAATCTGGACCTGAATCCAGATCCGCCTCATGGCGGTTATATAAACTTGACAATTTAAAATTTGCACTAATTTTTCTTAGTAATAAAAACAGTATTGTTGTGGGCAGGTTTGCGCCACTGACATGGCCAAATGCCTTGATTGCCTGATTTTACAACGGCGGCCTGGCGGCCTGATCCCCATAATTTTTTAATTAATTTCAATATTTCAGGAGAAATGATGGGTAGTAAACAGAAAGAAACATGTGAGTTTAAGACGGAAGTACAGCAGATGCTGCACTTGATTATTAATTCTCTTTATTCAAACAGAGAAATTTTTGTAAGGGAGCTTGTATCAAATGCTTCCGATGCCATTGACAAGGCAAGATTCAAAGAGCAGACAAATCCTGAACTTTTTGAAAAAGATAATGATTATCATATCAGAATTGCCGTGGATAAGGAGAAAAACACCTTTACAATTACAGATAATGGAATCGGTATGACCTATGACGAGGTTAATGAAGATATCGGTACAATTGCAAAAAGCGGAACAGCTGCATTTGTGGAGGCAATGGAAAAATCAAAGGCGGAAAACACCTTGACCCCTGAGCTTATAGGACAGTTTGGCGTGGGTTTTTACTCTGCATTTATTGCTGCTGAAAAAATCATATTGGAAACAAAGGCAGCAGACGCAGAAAAAGGGGTAAGATGGGAATCCGACGGTAAAGGGTCTTACACCATAGAAGAGATAGACAAAGAATCAAGGGGCACCACAATCACCCTTGAACTGAAAAAGGCAGAAGAAGGTGAACAGGATTTCACTGATGAGTATGTTATAAGGCATATCATAAAAAAACATTCCGATTTTGTTACATATCCCATTATAATGAATGTGGAAAAAACAGAACCTCTGCCTGAAAATGAGATCATAAAGGATAAAGACGGAAAACCCATTGGCAAAACATACAGAGAAATAAGGGCGGATGAAACATTAAATTCCAGAAAAGCCATATGGGCCAAGAGTAAAGATGAGGTAACAGAAGAGGAATACGAAGAATTTTACAAACACATCAGCCACAACTGGGATAAACCCATGGCACGGCTTCACAAAAAATTTGAAGGCGTAACAGAGTATAATGCACTTTTATTCATTCCTTCAAAAGCTCCGTTTGATCTTTTCAGACCTGAAAGGAAAAACGGTATGCAGCTGTACTGCAAGCGTGTATTTATCATGGACGACTGCAAGGAACTGCTGCCGGATTATCTTGGTTTTATCCAGGGAGTTGTGGATGCACCTGACTTAAACCTTAATGTAAGCCGTGAAATACTCCAGGAAGACCGGCTTGTGAGAAATATCAGGAAAAATCTGGTAAAGAAAATTTTCGGTCTTTTAGAGGATATGGACAAAGATAAATACGAAGAGTTCTTTAATGAATTCGGTCAGTCTTTAAAGGCAGGGCTTCCCACTGATTTTGAAAATAAAGACAGAATTGCATCACTTTTAAGATACAAAACAACAAAATCAGACGGCAAGTATGTTACCCTTGATCAGTATATTGAAAATATGAAAAAAGACCAGAAAGAGATATACTACATCACCGGCGAAAATATGAAATCCCTGATCAACAGTCCCCTTCTTGAAGCACTGAAGGATAAGGACTACGAAGTTCTTGTAATGACCGACCCAATAGATGAGTGGGTTGTACAGTCCCTTACCGAATATAAAGGCAAAAAACTTAAAAGTGCTGAAAAAGGTGACCTTGAGATCGACAAGGTGGATGAAAAGAAAAAAGATCAATATACAGCTCTGTTTAAATTCATTAAGGAAAAACTTGAAGATAAGGTTAAAGATGTTCAGGCTTCAGCCCGTCTTAAAAATTCCGTTTCATGCCTTTCAGGGGATAATTTCGGTATGAGTGCCTATATGGAAAAAATCCTTAAGGCATCGGGCCAGGAAGCACCTAATCAAAAACGTTCCCTTGAGTTGAATATAAACCATCCTCTCATGGATAAAATTAAACATATCTTTGAAACAGATACAACCAACCCTGTTCTCAAAGATTACAGCGATCTTCTCTTTGATCTTGCTGTTATAAGTGAAGGTGGTAAAATCGAAAATCCTTCAAGGTTCAGCAGACTTGTAGGAGAGTTAATGGAAAAAGCCGTTCAATAGCACCTAACCGAGAACATGACAATTTTTTCCAGCGCAGTCATGGAAGATTGGGCGGTTTTCGCCTGGCCACTGAACAATATAACTCGATTATCAAGTTTTTTACTTAAAAATTTTCACCGCAGAGAACGCAGAGAGAAATCTACTTATAATGTAAAAGTAATATATTATTATTCAGCCACAGATCTCCACTGATTGGCACTGATATTTTTAAACATATCTGCGTTCATCTGTGTAAATCTGCGGCCAAATAATTACCGATAAAAACTTGATAATCGAGTATAAGGTTGAATATTTTATGAAAATCTGGCTTGAAAGTCTTGGATGCTCAAGAAACCAGGTTGACAGTGAAATAATGTCAGGCAGACTTGTTGAGGCAGGACACATCATCAGTGATGATCCTTCCACGGCGGATCTTATTATTGTCAACACCTGCGGATTTATCTCCGATGCTGCCGACGAGGCCGTTGATACAATCCTTGAAATGGCTGAATATAAGACCCATGGTTCATGCAGACATCTTGTGGTAACAGGATGTCTGCCTGAACGCTTTAAAAAGGATGACCTTGAATCCTCACTTCCCGAGGTGGATCTTTTCCTTGGAACCTGCGCCGTTGATTTTATTGTGGAGGCTGTGGAAAGCTGTATAAAAGGCACAGGGCTTCTCCGCAAAACAGGGAATAAAAAACATTTTTTCCCCGATCCTGACAAAAGAAAATTCCAGACCGCTCCATTTAAGAGAAAACTTACCCTTGATTATTCCGCATATGTTAAAATTTCCGAAGGATGCAACAGGAAATGCACTTACTGCATAATACCGAAGCTCAGGGGGAGACAGCGCAGCAGACCTGTTGATGATATTATTTTTGAAACAAAAAATCTTGTTTTGCAGGGCGTGAAGGAAATAATTTTTACAGGCGAGAACACGACTGACTACGGCCATGAAACAAATGGTACCAATGGTGCTCTGCATGGAATCAGCAGAACAACAGAAAATAAAAATAAACAAAATAAAAATGTAACCGTTCACAGTCAATTTGCGGACAATAAGCCTTTACAGGGTGCTGGAGATGCAAGGCAGCTGGCAAAGGAAGAATACGATAAAATTGATCTTGCATATCTCTTAAACAGGCTTTCCATTGAACTTGATAACATGGCCTTTGCCACCCCTTTATCAGACCATGATGCAAATAAACAATTTAATAAAATATGGCTCAGGCTTCTCTATACCCATCCATCTTCCTTAAGTCATGAAATAATAAGGTGCATTTCAAAATTAAAAAAAGTCTGCACATATTATGATGTGCCTGTTCAGCATGCAAGTTCAAAAATTTTAAAAAAAATGGGCAGGCCCTATACGAAAAAAGATCTTTATTCTTTATTTAAATTCATCAGAAAAACCGATCCCGATGCAGTTTTAAGGACAACAATCATCACAGGGTTTCCCGGTGAAACCGATGAGGATTTTCAAACGCTTTTAAATTTTATTAAAGAGATAAAATTTGACAACCTTGGGGTGTTTACCTATTCCGACTCAGAGGATCTTAAATCCCACGATTTGAAAGATCATGTTCCCGAAGATATTGCACGTCAAAGGCAGGATATTATCATGGCACAACAAGCAGAAATATCGGAAAAAATAAATGAAAAGCACCTTGGAAAGCTCTATCAAGTGCTTGTTGAAGAAAATCCCGATGATGGTATTTTTCTTGGCAGAACATCATTTCAGGCTCCTGAAGTTGACGGAATTACATTTATTTATGGATCAGGACTTGAAATTGGCAGCTTTGTTGATGTAAGAATAACAGAAACATTTGAATATGACCTTGCAGGAGAAATTGAAAGCAGGAGAAATTGAAATTCCATGACTTGTGATCTTAAGACAAAAATTTTATCAAGAATCAAAGATGATCTTTTAAATATTGAAACAGCGTTGCACGAAAGCCTTGACCCCTGCCTTGACATTGTTTCCGATATTGCAGGCCATCTTCTGTTCAGCGGCGGAAAAAGGCTTCGACCGCTTTTAATGGTGTTAAGCGCAAGAATATGCAATTACAATGAAAAAGATGAAATAGACTTTTCAATCATTTTTGAATACCTCCATGCTGCAACCCTTCTCCATGATGATGTGGTGGATGATGCAGATATGAGAAGGGGAAAAAAAACTGCCCATACAAAATGGAGTGCTCCCAAGGTCGTGCTTACCGGAGATTTCCTGCTTGCAAGATCCTTAACCATTGCATCCGCAACTGAAATTCCTCAACTAATTAAAATTATAGCAAAAATCACCGAGGAAATGTCACAGGGCGAGATAGATCAGCTTGCAAGAAAAAACGATATTGGTCTTACAGAAGAAGAATATATGGATGTTATAAGACGAAAAACAGCAGTATTGATCCGGGGTGCATGCAGAAGCGGGGCTATTTTTGCCCATGAACGCGGAAAAACTCAAATTCAACAATCCAATGATGCCGTACAAAAAGAAGAAGCCCTTTCCGATTATGGATATCACCTGGGTATTGCTTTCCAGATGGCAGATGATCTTCTTGATTATACTGCTGATGCCATCACCATGGGGAAAAACCCCGGGGCAGACTTAAGGGAAGGAAAACTTACCCTGCCGCTGATAGTTTCCCTTGCCAGGGCAGAGAGAAATGACCGGCTGTGGATGGAAAAAATCATTAAGGAACCTCTATTTAATGAAAATGATTTTAAAAATTTAACGGCCATGCTTTACAAATACAAAGGAATTGAATATACAGAATCAAAGGCAAAATCTCATGCAGAAAAGGCAAAATCATGCCTTGATATTTTTGATGCATCAGAATCAAAGGATGTAATGATGATGCTTGCTGACTATGCAGTTGCAAGAAAAGTATAAGCAGTAATGGTCCCGGCAGCATTAATACATTAATTGTATCATACGGAAAATTATGAATAAAAATAATGGGTTACGTTTTATTTCTTATAAAAGGATTTTACAAAAGATGAGAATATCCAGGATCATATTACCCCTTGTTATCATGACTATGCTGATTATCAGCTGTGGATCAGGTGTGTGCGGCACAGATGCTTCTGATGTAAAAACCGTTGTCGGGCTTGGAAGCAGGGCAATTGTGAATGGGAACACTGCTTCGGCAAAGGATCAGGCAATTAAAGATGCTATTTCAAGTTCAGTTGCAAAGGTTGTCTCATCCATGCTTACAAGATCTGATCTTACCGCTAACCTCGGTATTATTTACGAAAATGTTCTTAATAATCCTCAAAAATATATTGTAACATACAGACTCTTAAATGAACTTGAAAAAGACAATCACTATATTGTTGCTGTTGATTCAAAAATCGACTCTGCAGCATTGAATACGCTTTTTACGGAACAGGGCATTTTAAATAAGAAAAATCAAATTCCAAAGGTATTGCTTCTTATCTCCGAACAGTCTCCGGGTGAAATCCTGCCAAGGTATTGGTGGGGTAAAAATCCTCTTCCTTACAAATCTATCACTGAAAATGCCGTTGCAGCTTACATATCAAACAGCCATATCTGTGAAATTAGCGGAGCAGGTGATCAAAGACCAGATCCTGAAACTCTTGGCATCTCATTTGCGTCCATCCATGATTCCAATTCTGCAATTAAACTTGCCCGTGAAATCAAGGCTGATGTTGTTGTAATCGGCAGTGCCACAGCAAAGGAGACATTAAACACAATGGGTGATAAAAAATCATATCAGGCAGATGTTTCCCTTAAAGCATTCAGGACAGATACCGGGGATAAAATTGCCTCTGTGGAAACAAAGGGCGCAGCGCAAAATGCTGTCAGTGAAACCGGCATTGAAGAGGGATTTTACAAGGCAGGGACTCTTGCAGGAGAAGAGCTTGTATCAGCAATAGATCAGCACCTTATCGAACAGAACAACGGTCCGAGGATCATTGAAATTAGAATTAAAGGAACAGACTATCTGTCAAGTTTCATCATGCTGAAAAGAATAATGAATAAAATGGACGGGATTCAGGATATTCAGACAAAGGAACTTGGATCTGATCAAGCTGTGGCTGACATAAAATTTCTTGGAACTGCTAAAAAACTTGCCAATGCTTTGATGCTGCAAACCTTTGATTCCTTTGGAATTGAAATATCCGATGTAAAGGATGCTTCTCTTACAATCAAATTTGTTCCTGTAAATAAAACCAAACCGGTAAGCAAATCAGATATTGAGGCTGCACATATTTCTGAGTAACGGCCATGAGGCCAATCTGGTTTTGCGCAGATAGTTTCTATGCAGGTTATCATGATTAGATTTTTTTCAAAAACTATTAATCTCATTTTTCTTGACATGGAAATAATCAAATGCTATTTACGATGCAAATTTTACAGGCGCGTAGCTCAGTTGGTAGAGCGCTACCTCGACATGGTAGAAGTCAGCAGTTCAAGTCTGCTCGTGCCTACCAGTAAATTCAAGGGGTTAGCCGAAATCGGTTAATCCCTTTTTTAATTTTTGC
>CAZLBE010000002.1:0-18074 GCA_964557635.1 uncultured Desulfobacterales bacterium | reverse complement strand
CCTCACAACAAAAAATGAAATAAAAGTAATGTGTTACGTTTTATTTCTTATAAAATAGAATGTAACAGATTACATTCATTGGCTCCGCGCCTTCGGCTACCAGGAAACAAGTATCAAGAAACAAGAACCAAAATTATAAAAAGAAGAGTCAAGATACATCTCTTTCTTGTATCTTGATACCAGATCGGCCTCATGGCCGTTATATGAAACTCCCATGACTGTCCCAGGCTACAGCTAACACCCACAAGGGGGGTGGTATTATGACTATGACATTATTATTTTCATAATTTGTTGAGAGGCGGCTGGATTTTGATCCAGAGTCGCCTTATTGCGGTTAAAGAAAAGGACCATTCTCAGGTTCAATTTTCATTTTCTTAATTTTTTCAACAAGTGTTGTCCTGTTCATTTTTAATAGATCTGCCGCTCTGGCTTTAACCCAGCCAGTCTGCTTCAAAGCATATATGATCAAAGCTTTCTGATAGGATTCAACTGCCTCATTAAACCCTATTCCATTGTCAACAATAGTCTCAATATCATTGGATGATATTGAGACATTTGCATTGTTAATGATATGTCCCGGAAGATCATGCAGGCCTACGACAGGGCCGTCAACCATGACAGAAATGCGTTCTATTAAATTTTCAAGTTCTCTTACATTGCCAGGCCATGAGTATTTTGTCATTGCCTTGATAGCAGCCGTGGAAAATTCTTTGACTTTATAATCATACTTTGTTCTCTGTACAAGTTTCTGTTGAAAATGATCAACAAGAAGAGGAATATCTGAAATACGTTCACGCAGAGGAGGAATGTGTATGGGGATAACGTTAAGCCTGTAAAAGAGATCTTCACGAAATGATCCATGTTCCATGGATGCAGCAAGGTCTTTATTGGTGGCTGAAAGAATCCTGATGTTAACATCAATTGAACTTGTTCCCCCCACACGCTCAATTTTTCTTTCCTGGATGGCTCTTAAGAGTTTCACCTGAAGATCAGGGCTCATATCCCCTATCTCATCAAGGAAAATAGTACCATTGTCAGCAAGTTCAAACCTGCCTGTTCTGGCCCTGTGTGCACCGGTAAAGGCCCCTTTTTCATGGCCGAAAAGTTCACTTTCAAGGAGTTCACCGGGTATGGCGCCACAATTAATCACAACCATGGGCCCGTTTTTCCTTGGGCTGTTCATGTGGATGGTGCGTGCAACAAGCTCTTTCCCGGTTCCACTCTCCCCTGTTATCAATATGGATGAATCGGAAACAGCTACTTTTTTAATGATGGAAAAAAGATCCATTATCGGCCTGCTCGCACCGGCAATAGTATTACAGAAAAAACTATCTGATTCTAATTCTCCTTTAATATTGTTCTCACGCTCAGAGAGCTTGGCAGAAATCATTTTATGATCTTCTTTAATTTTTCTGAAATCGCCTCAGCAGTAAAAGGTTTAACAACATAATTGGACACACCTGCCTGCACAGCTTCAATAACATTCTGTTTCTGTGCTTCGGCAGTGACCATTAAAAAAGGGTGCTTTGAATATTTTTCATCTGCCCTGACTCTTTTTAGAAGGTCAAGGCCACTCATTTTCGGCATATTCCAGTCAGAAATTATAAGATCAATATCCTGTTTTTCCAAAACTTCAAGTGCAGTTGTGCCGTCATCAGCTTCAAGGATATTTTTAAAACCCAACTGCTTTAAAATATTTTTCAAAATCCTGCGCATGGTTGCAAAATCGTCCACAATCAAAACCTTGATGGATGTGTCCATTAGTTGAAACCTCCTACTTTGCTGTTAAGCTTATGTTTATTTATCAAAGCAGACCTCAATAGTAAAATTACCATCATCTGTATAAAAAGGAATTGCAATTTTAGGTCCTGCAGTATAATGGGCAATAGTGTGATTTTTTCCTGTAATAACAGATGGAATAGCAGCATGAAAAATTTTTCCTGTTTCTTCCAGTTCCTTTCTCGCCTGACCTGAAATCATATTGGTTAACTCACCTACGGCATCAGCTATCTCTTCGTTAAGCACTTCCATTTTTTCACCAAACATATTTGAGACTATTTTAAGAATGCATTTCGCCTGAAAAGTAACTGAAATTGTACCGTTTGCAACTCCTGTAAGGCCAATAACTCCTGTAACATCACCTTTTGCTACACTGTCTTTCTTAAGATATGGCTTTCCAGCCTTAATTTTAATAAACGCCATTGTCTCAATAACATTTGCTGTGGCATTAATAAATGGATTAATTAATCTCACATCCATATTTCTTACCTTTAATTTTATTATCTTTAACTCATTTTTTCAACTTAAGCATAAAATTTACCTCATAAAAACACTTAAATTTCATCAAAACCATCTGCATTATACCGCATTATATTTCTAAGATAAGTATAACTGTCCAGATCCATTGAACCAAAAGCAATACCCAGGCCATTTTCTTCCACTCTTTTTACCTCTGCTGCCATATTCAGTTCAATATCATCAACACCGCCTGAAAGAAAAATCTTTACACTGCATTTTGTTCCTGCAGGTAATTTCCGGTCAGTATAGACAAAAACGCCCTTAAGGCTCAAATCCCTTGAATCACCACACGCCTTTATTTCCTGTTCTCCTGTTTTTATAACAATGCTCGTTTTAAAATCAACTCTGATATGCCTGCGTCTGTCTTCCACTTTATTATGTTTCATTGCAGATCCCTCTATAATTCCCCCGTGTTTGACCGCTTTCTGCTAAGATCGTATGGCCAGGGCATTTGTTCAAGCATATTTAAAAAAATTTCAGAAATGGACGGATCAAACTGAGACCCGGAACATTCCTTTATGATGGATACGACCTTTGTTTTTTCCATTCCCTTTCTGTAGGCACGGTCAGAAGCCATGGCATCAAAGGCATCGGCCATGGAAAGAATCCTTGCAAGCTTTGGGATTTCCTCTCCTTTTAATCCATCGGGATAACCAGTACCATCATATTTTTCATGATGATGTCTTATTATATTCTGTTCCCTGTTCCAGAGGCCTAATTTAGCCACGATATCAGCACCTATGACCGGATGTTCCTTTATTTTTTCATACTCATCACGGGTGAGCCTGCCCGGCTTTAAAAGAATATCATCTCTTATGCCTATTTTACCGATATCATGAAGCTGGCCTGAAACATTGAGTATATCAAGTTCTTCTTCCGAACAATTCATTTTCTTTCCTATTAAAAGGCTGAATTCAGTTACTCTGGATGAATGTCTCCTTGTGTAGGGGTCTCTCGCTTCAAGGGCAGCTACAAACGCATAGAGCGTCGCAAAAAGATTATCATAAATATTCTCGTAAAGAGCCATATTTTCAATGGCAGTTGCTGCTTTCTGAGTGATGAATTTCATATAATAAATATCTTTATCATTAAACCGCCTTCTTCCATTAAAAGCAGCCCCTGTTACAACACCAAATGTTTTATCTCTTATTTTTAAAGGTACAACTATTAATGAAGAAATATCCTCCGGTATATCTGTCTTACCCCTGTTATCTGAAACAAGGCATGGTTGATCATCTGAAATTACATCAATAATAAATTTCTCAAATGACTTTGAAAGTTGCTCTCCCATTTTTTTATTAAGTCCTGAGCTATTCATAAGAACAAGGGAAGATGTTTCCTCGTTATAGATATAGAAGCTCACATCCTCTGCATCAAGCACATCAACACCAAGATCAACAACCTTGGCAAAGATGTCATTACTGGAAGCTGCACCTGAAAAGTCATCCATAATTCTATTCATGACATTTAGCTCATCAGCACGGGCAACAAGTTCATTGTTAAGAGTTTTAATTCGCTCCTGACGTTCCACTTCTTCTTTTAAAATTAAATTTTCTACAAATAGAGTGCGCTCTCTTACAATTCTCATGTAACAAAGCTCCATCTGATCAAGACTGACCGGTTTTATAAGATAATCCACAACGCCGTTTTTAAGCGTTCTGATAGTATTATCAAGGGAAGGAAATCCCGTCATTATAACAACGGGCAACGTGTTATCCATCTCTCTTATTTTCTCGGCAAGTTCCAGGCCATCCATCTTTGGCATATTGATATCGGTAAAACAACACCCCGGTCTTGTTTGCTTTAAAATTTCAAGGGCTTCAAGACCATTGCCAGCGGTATATACTGTATAGTCCTTTCTCTCAAAAAAATCTTTTACAATTTCCCGAATTCCCTCCTCATCATCAACAACAAGGATAGTTTTTTTCGTATTATCATTCATTATATATCATCTATTATCTATTATCTTGTATATTTGTTAAATATAACCGCCATGAGGCGGATCTGGATTTGCCCGGATTGCCTCACAACAAAACCAGAAAGAATTTCTTTTTTTTTCTACCAAAAAATACGAAAACAAGAATTCAAAAACCAAAAGCATCCAACTCTACAAAATTAAGCTGAATTATTTGAATAATCAAGACTATACCCCAAACAATTTTTCCAATCAATGCAAAAAAACAAATGTATCAAATATAGGCTTTCAGATAACCGCCATGAGGCGGATCTAGTTTTGGCCCAGCCGCCTCTCAACAAATTGAGGGCCAAAGGCGCGGAGCCAATAGAATGCTTTGAATTTACATTCTATTTCATATAAACGTCCATGAAGCCGATCCGGATTAAGGTCCTGATTGATTTCGCAGCAAAATATGAAATTATTTTTACATCATTTCCATTATACGTCGGTACTGTGCCTCAAGCCGTTTTGGAGATATTTTCATATTTGTTTTTAATTCCTGGGCAAAGACAGATATTTTATACTCTTCCATCATCCAGAAAAAATTCTCAACTGCCATTGCCTTTTCCTCTGATGCCTCAGGTGAAAGATCAGACAGCACTCTGTTAAGCATCTGCTTATATTTTTCTATTTTTCCGGCCTTTTCAGCATCTTTTAAAGGTTCTTCCGCCCCCCTTGCAGCCCTGATGCCAAGGGCTGCAACATATTGCTTAAGATTTTTCATTTCATGCAAATCATAAATTAAGGGAAAATTTTCAGGTACAAGGGATAAAAGATCCTTTTCAAGTATATCCATAAGATCCATAACACGCCGGCGGTTTAAATTTTTCAGACTTATGGTTTCAATAATGGAAAATGTTTTTCTGTATTCTTTGCAAAGAGCTTCAGCAATACCAAGAAATGCCTGTCCATTTTTGTATAGAAGGGGGATCATTTTCTTTGCATATTCATGAAATTCAATGTAAGTTCTGATATTTTTTGCAAACAACTGCCTTGAAAGGGAATAAAATAAATTTTCTGCAAATTTTTTTGCCCCCCCAAAAATAGGGGCATATTTCTTAATGCACTCCGATGATCTTATATCTTTTTTAAGTGCATTAAAATCATCGGAAAAACAGATACAATACAATGCCATCACACCTTTTACATGTGATTTTTCAGCATCTTTTTCAACTCTGAACATTCTAAGGCCTATTTTTCCCCTTTTACTTTCAAGGCCTGGAAAAACACGATAGGACAGGTTGTTTTTATCCTCAATTAATAAATATTGATCAATATCCCCGAAATCCCATGATTTAATATTTTCCTTTTCAAAAATTTTTCTTTTTTCCTCAAAGCCACTGCCAAATGACATTTCTTTATTAGAAAAATCCTTTAACAACGATTTTTTCCTTGAGACGGCAATCTCCTTTCCGCTGCTGCTTTTTATTGCAATACGCATCTTAAGATGGTCGTCAATTTCCTTTTCAGACCAGGCAGAACAGGGCACATCTGCATTAAATCGTTTTTTCACAAAAGCGCTTAATTCGACAAAAAGCGGCCTTGTAGTATACGGCATCTCTTTTATTATGATTTCAGCCTTTGCAGACACAGGAACAAGCTTAATTCTGTATTTCTTTGGCAAATTTTTGATCAAGGCGGTAATTTTTTCCTTAAAAAAACCAGGGACAAGCCTGTCAACGGTATCAGGGTGTACCGATGGAACCGATTCAATGGGAATTTTCATGGTTATCCCATCGTTGTCACTGCCCGGTTTAAAATTATAATCCAGTTCAAGTTTTCCTGCCGCTGTATCAAGGAAATCGGGAAATTTTGCAATCTCATCCCGGCATACAGATTTTTTGCAAAGATCGTCAATATTCATCCTTAAAAAGGAATCATGCTTTTTATCCTTTAAATATTTTGCAAAAGTTCTTAAATTATAGAATTCTTTTTCAAGCCTGTTCCGGTAAAAAAGGAAAATATCCTCATCTGATGCAAGGATATCCCTTTTTCTTGTTTTATCTTCAATTTCCTGCAATTGATCAATTATGGCCTGGTTATGCTCCATAAAAGGAAATTTTCTAATGACATCCCCTTTCACAAGGGCATCTCTTATAAATATTTCACCTGCTTCTTCAGGGTTAATCTTTCCATATGCCACAGTCCTCTGGGCAGTTATAACAAGACCGAAAAGAGAAACCTGCTCATCTGCAACAACTTCGCCCCTGTTTTTTTCCCAGTGCGGTGAAGACCATGTATAGGTGCAGAGATCTTTTCCAAGTTCTTCAAGCCAGTCAGGATCGATATTGGCAATGGTTCTTGCAAAAACCTGACTTGTCTCGACAAACTCTCCTGCAAATATCCATGTTCCAGCCTTTCCAAAAAGGCCTGAGCCCGGAAAAATAACAACTTTCTGACCCCTGGCTGCATTAAAGATGTTTTTTTCCTTTTTTCTTGCAATATTGGCAAGATATCCGCATAAAAATGCCTTGTGAAGCGCCGTGTAAAAGGGGCCTCCAATTTCATACTGCTTTGCCTTCAGTCCCTTTGTCCCCTTTGGAAGAACTAATTTTTTTTCACCAGTTATTCCATGTTCTTTAAGAACCAGTCTTATCTGCCTTTGAATATCCTGCCACTCACGCATGCGCTTAAACGAAAGAAAGTTTTCTTTGCAGAATTTTTTTAATTTTGACCTTGTTTTTAAATATCCTTCAGCTCTTTTATACGCCTTCCATATGTTTAAAAATGTTATAAAATCGGAAGAAGGGTCATCAAACACTTTGTGTTTTTCATCGGCTGCCTGGGCATGATCCCGGGGCCGTTGTCTTGGATCTGCAATGGATAAGGCTGAAACAATGATTAGCGCTTCTTCAAGACATCCGGCACGGTCCGCTTCAATAAGAATCCTCGATAATTTCGGATCAACGGGAATGCCCGCCATTATTTTCCCATTTGAAGTTAAAACGTATCTTGTTTTACCGGTTAAGACAGATTTTTTGTGTTGTGTTTTGTGGTTTTCACTCTGAACTGAAACTTTTTTAATGGCTCCAAGCTCAAGTAAAGTATCAAACCCGTCTTTTATGCTTTTAGGAGAAGGTGCATCAATAAAAGGAAAGGATGCAACATCCCCGAGGTTAAGTGAGATCATTCTTAAAATAACCTCTGCAAGATTACTCCTTAAAATTTCAGGAGGGGTAAAAAGGGGCCTTGAGCCATAATCATCTTCATCAAAGAGTCTTATGCAGATGCCGTTTTCAACCCGTCCGCATCTACCCTTTCTCTGATCTGCACTGCTTTGTGAAATTGATTTTACAGGAAGAGCTGTTGTTCTTGTTCTTGGCGAATAATGGGGGATTCTTGCAAGACCTGAATCTATGACATACCTTATTCCGGGAATTGTAAGGGAGGTTTCAGCAACATTTGTGGATACAATGATCTTTCTACCCGGTCCCGATGAAAAAACCCTTGACTGCTCTTTTGCCGAAAGCCTTGCAAAAAGAGGAAGCACACCGACACCCTTATAATCCCTGCCCCTGATAAGCTCCATTGTATCAAAAATATCCTGTTCAGTGGGCATAAATATGAGAATATCACCAAACCGGGATTCTCTGCACACAAGATCCACGGCTTCGGCTGCAGCTTCAACATATCCCTGGTCATCATTTACACTCCGGGTTTTAGAAGACACATGCCTGCCTGAAGTCAAACAACCATAATCGTCAGTTTCTAATTTTTCAGATGATGCATATCTTAATTCAACCGGATACATCCTTCCTGAAACCTCAATAACAGGAGCCATATCAAAGGCTGATGAAAACTTTTCAGTATCAATGGTAGCAGAGGTTATAATAAGTTTTAAGTCTTTTCGTTTTTTTATCAGGTTCCTTAAAATACCAAGGATAAAATCTATGTTAAGGCTGCGCTCATGAGCTTCATCAACAATAATTGTATCATATTTATTCAGATACGGATCATTCTGGGTCTCGGCAAGCAGGATTCCATCTGTCATTATTTTAATGAAAGGATCTCCTAAAAATCTCTTGTCAAACCTGATTTTATAACCAACCGAACTGCCGATCTGCTCTTTTAATTCTTCGGCAATGCGCATGGCAACATTAACGGCTGCAATTCTTCTCGGCTGAGTACAGCCAATTTTCCCGGCAATTCCCCTGCCCGCTTCAATACAGAATTTTGGAATCTGAGTTGTCTTACCTGAACCCGTTGCCCCTGAAATAATAACTACCCTGTTTTTTTTTATGGCATCAATGATCTGTGATTTTTTTTCTACAATTGGAAGATCATTGTTATATGTGATGGCAGGAGTACGTTTACACCTTGCCTTTTTTTTTGAAATAGAGCTTTTTACCCTGCTCTGCAGTCTTTCAAGCCTTTTCAGGTACTTATCAGGATATAAACCTTTTTTAATATTTTTTTTAAGTCTGCGCACCTCCCTTATGAAAACCGGTCTGTCAACGCACATCACGTTGCTGATATCTTTTTCTATTTGTCTTATTTTTTTTATCATTACAATCTTTTATGGTAAATATTCGGTCATGAAACAATTTTATCTTGTCAGTAATCTGCCTGGATTTCATGGATGTTTTATATATGAAATAAAACGTAACACATTACTTTTATTTCATTTTTTGTTGTGAGACGGGTCTGGACTTGAATCCAGATCCGCCTCATGGCGGTTATAAGGAAATGAAGTTCAAAGTGTCGACAACATAGCCCCCTGTGGGTTATAGAGCCAGCCCATCGGAACATAAAGGCGATCAGGTATTTTGCCTTGCCGGGCGTTAAGAAGCGCAGGCTGTTTGAGGACATACTTGACCGCAGTTCCTGCGCTTTAGACCGGCAAGGCAAAAAATACCCGCCGACTGTTCCAGGCTGGCTCTATAACCCATAGGGGGCGGCATTATGCCATTATCATTTTCATAATTTGTTGAGAGGTAAATCTGAGCAAATCCAGATCGGTCTCATGGCCGTTTATCAAAAAACTAAGAGGGCAGAAATAGATTCTGCCCCTACCGAACCTGTGCCGATTTCACATTCTCTATGAATTTTTTTACTTTTTCAAGATCCTTTATACCGTGGGAAATTTCAACTCCTGAACTCACATCCACTGCATCGGGCAATGCTGAATTTATCGCTACTTTTACGTTTTTAGGGGTCAATCCACCTGCAAGAATCAGGGCATGATCTGTTTTCACCTGTTTTGCCATTCCCCAGTCCCATTTTTCAGCATTTCCACCTGGAAGAATGCCACTGCCGTATTCCACAAGAAAGGCAGAAGCACGATTAAACAAAACAGCATCCTTTAAACAGGGACTTTTCCCGACAAAAAGAGCTTTTATCACAGCAATCCCGGTTCCGGCAAGTTTATCCACAAGTTCCGGTGTTTCACTGCCGTGAAGCTGCACAGCCTTAAGAGAGCAGCCATCCACCCGTTTCATGATAAAATCATAACTTTCATTAACAAACACTCCCGTTGTGATAACGCTTGAAGAAAGGTTGCCGCATATGTCAACGGCCCGGTCAATTGAAACAGCCCTTGGACTTTTTTGGTAAAATACAAGGCCTATGGCATCGGCGCCAAATCTTACACATTCGGCAGCCTGAAAAGGATCGGTGAGTCCGCATATCTTCACTGCAGGAATTTCATGATTTTTTTTAAAAAATTTTATGTTTTTCATTGATTTATCTCTTTTTATCTCTTTAGTGCCTTACCCCTGAATTTCTGTAATAAAAAACAAGAAACAGAATCCTTTCAAACTTTAATAAACACCCCAGGAGCCCTGCTGATAGTATCTGTACAGAACAGGGTCTGCTTCTGTATTTATGCTTATTTTATCCAAAACTTTTTTATTAAAAGTTTCCTTGCCAAAATAGATCATTGAAATCATTGCATCATGATTTAAAAATCTTGTTTTAATGTCATTAAATTTCAAATGAAGGGCAATGTTTTTCAATTTCTCATTTGAAAGATCATTTTTGTTCACCCCTAACACCCATCCCCATTCACCAAGGGTTGGGACCTGATTATGATAAGGAAGCGTTGAAAAACCTGCGGCCTTCATTGTTTTGTTTATACATAAAAAAGCTTTATTTGCAAAAAAAGGACTTGTGGCCTGGGTTACCATAACTCCGCCCAGTGCAAGGTGTTTTCTTATATTTTCATAGAGGCTGTAACTGTAAAGATGCATGAGATCCATGGAATCAGGATCTGGCAGATCAATAAAAACAATATTAAACAATTTTTTTGTTTTATTTAAAAAAGCACTGCCATCCATATTTATAATTTTAATTCTCTTATCTGACATTGATCCTGAATTTATTTTCCGCAGAACAGGATGATTTTTTGCAAGCAAAGTCATAACAGGATCAAGGTCAACAAGGGTGATAGATTTTACATCATTGTATTTAAGAATTTCCCTTGCTGCAAGCCCGTCTCCCCCGCCCAATATTAAAATATCCGAGCGGTTTGAAGCAATTTTCATGGCAGGATGCACAAGGGGTTCATGGTATCTTTCTTCATCATAGGTGGAAAACTGCTCCTGACCGTTAATATAAAGCCAGTAATACTTTTTCCACCGCGTCATTACGATTTTCTGATATTTTGTCTGTTTTGAATAAATAATGGTGTCTTTGTATTTTTTCTGTTCACTGAAAAGTATCATATCCTTTGCAAAAAAAGCAGCACACCCTATCACGGCAAGGCAGATGGCAAAGGAAAGAACAAGGCCTTTTTTAAAACGGGCAAGGTCAAAAAAACTCCACAAAAGCCATGACGCAACAAGAAAATTAATCGTTCCAAGCAAAACAGGGGTAAATGAAAATCCAAGATAGGGCAGAAATAAAAATGCAAAGGCAACACCGCCAAGAAGGGAACCAAAATAATCCATTTCAAGCACACTTGAAATATTTGCACGAAGTTCCTCATATTCACTGTTCAAACGTGTAACAAGTGGAATTTCAAGGCCTATAAGTGTGCCTATTAAAAAGGATAAGGGATAGATCACAATTTCATTTGATTCAATCTGAACGGAAAGTCCAAAGGAAATGATTGCCGATAAAGCACATAAACAGGAAAGCACAAATTCAACAAAGACAAAGGTATCAAAAAGATTGTCTTTAAAATACCTGCTGAATCTGCTTCCAAGCCCCATGGCAAAAAGCATTATGGACATGATCATTGTCCACTGAAAAGTGGCATTACCGATGAGATAAGTTGCAAGGGTTGAAAGAACAAATTCCGCAACAATACCTGAACATCCCGTTGCAAATAGACAGATCTGAAGAGCGCGGTTTCTGGAAAGAAATTTCACCTGTCAACAGTCTCCATGATCAGGGTAAAATTCACAAACCTGGCGCGGCAGAAAACAAAATTCACCGGAGTTAAAGGGTATCGACAAGATCAGATGCACCAGTAAATAACAAAAGCTCCTGCAATATAGGCAAAGGCCTCAATATAAGCGGCTCCAATATTGGGACCCCGTTTCTCAATGGATTTATCCGGGCGCAGTCCTGTTATTTCATCGGAGAGTTTAACCCCGGGAAGAAGAAGTTTATCCGTTAAAAATCTAACAACAGGCAGAGAAACAAGGCCAACAGCGACATAGGATAAAAATTCAAAAAGACTTTCCTGCCAGGACACAAACTCTCCTTCCGCAGAAAGCCCTACGACAATACCCACTGCAATAAGCGCACCGGCAAATGATATACCTGCAGCAACATTGTCCTTTTCAATTTCTTTCTGGATATCATAGGGGGTAATTAAATTGTAAAACCAGGCAGCTGCAAAAAGCAGAATCTGACCCATAAGCCAGAAAACAGTTGCCGTCCAGATATTGCCGCCTTCACCTGAAACAGAACCATATATAACAAATCCCGAAGCAATGGCCACGCCAAAAATCACAGCACCTGTACCCTGGTTCCTGTCCCTTAAAAGCTCATCTTTTATCTTAAACTTATAAAGGATAATAAAATCACACAGATAAATGGAAATATTTAAAAGTACAATACCAAGTATGCCATAAATAAAAAGGTCAATAATGTCCGCTGCAAGCCCGTTGGAAGGTCCTGCAACGGCACCGCCAAGGCACATTACAAGACCGGCGTAGTATCCTGTTATTCCAAGGCATACAGCTGGATTATCGTTTTCAACAAGTTCCTTATTCAGGTCAAATTCCCTGTGAAGAACATTGTAAATAATCTTGCCTGCAAAGAACAAAAGGAAAAAAACAGCAATATAAATGATACCGAGGATTAAATTATCTGGATTCATTTGCCAAATCCCCCTGCTCTGCCCCTGAATCCCATCCTTGTCCTTCCGATCCTCGATCTCATCCTGCTTGCAAATGACCCTGAACCAAAACTTCCACGGGACATGCGGCGGGCAAAAAAGCCCGGCCTTTTTCGCTTGACAATCTGCCCGGATGATCCAAATTCATGTCTGCTTCCGAAAAAAGGACGGTTAAATGTTCTGTACTGATTATAGGTTCTGTATTCTGACCTGCGTACAGGATGATACCAGCCACCGAAAAGGTTGGAAAAAAAGGCATATTTACCGTAAAATTCCCAGAATGATCCGCCTGAAGAATCCCTTGTCCATCTACCGTATCTTGAATCACCCACAAACCCATATCCCGGAGGAGCTGCTCCGGTCTGAAATTTCCCGTCTTTTTTTGTTAAAAGAGCCATGCCAAGAAATTTCTGATTCTGTTTATAAAATTTTTCAGTCACCTTGAGCCAGTCTGTCCTCCATGAACCATCCGGCTGCACAACAAGGTATTTATGATAATATGTTTTAAAGAAAGAACCCTGATATTTCATATCATCAAGAACAATGGAATATGTGGGTTGATTTTTCAATGAATGCTTTAATTTTTCAATGGGGGAATTTCCGGAGGAACCTGCACAACCGGAAAACAACACGGGAATGATAATAAAGGAAAAAAATACAATACAGTAAAGGCTATTAAAACCATGCTTATGAAAATTATTATATATCATGATCCTTCCATAGCAGATCAAACTTCCCAGGGCAAGCACAAAATTGTCAGCAGGGTATATTTTCAGACAGCAAGAATAATTGTTAAATCAGCCCGCCTTTCAACAACTTTTGTTTTTGACATTCCCTTTGCCTTAAACCTGTATTTTCCGGTTGTGCCTATTTTAAAAACAGAAGGTTTCACCCCGTATTTTACAAGTTCATGAACAACATTAGCAGCCCTTGCAGCGCCTAACTCAAAATTTGACCGATACTTTTTATTGTGTATGGAATCAATGTCTGCATAACCATCCACAATGACTCTAACATCATAACCTTGAATAAGGCCGGCAAGTTTTTTTAAAAAACTTTTATAAGTACCAGCAATTTTTGAGCTGCCAGAGGCAAATAATATTGGAAGACTTGTCACAAGCCGGCAGCATTGATCACCTGAACTTATCTCTATCCAGTCTCCAAGTCCTGCTTTTTTTATCCTGTTCTGAAGTTCTTTTATAAAATCATTTCGTCCGGCAGTGTTTCCGGGTTTCTTTATGGAAACGTGCGGCTGCACATTTCCGGCAGATAAATTATTTTTTTTGTGTGTACTGGCACTTAAAGAAACCTGATCAGCATTGTAAGATGATTTGATCAGGTCTTTAAGATTAGCTGAAATACGTTTTTTAGCTTTCTCCAATGCTTTTATTTTACCGGTTTTAAATACAATGGATTCTTCCATGGATTCAGGCACATGTCGATTAAAATCTTTAATATTCTCTATTTTTGAATTGAGCCATGATCTGTTCTCTTTTAAAAAAGATATCTCGCTGTTTATTAAATCAATTGACCTGCGATATTCCATTATTTTGTTGGTAACTGAAGCTTTTACGGCAGGATGCGCTATAATACCGGCCTCTTTAAAAGCAAATAAATCCGGAATAACACAAAAAAAGTTCAAGCTTAAAATAACAGAAACATTTATAAATAATAATTTAATCAAGCCCTTTTGCTTACACAGGCAATCCATTATATTACCCATCAGAAAGCCTCCATATTCTCTTGAAATGCTCATATTTTTATATGAAATAGAATGTAACCGATTACATTCATTGGCTCCGCGCCTCCGGCCCATTTTATGTTGTGAGGTAAATCCGGGCCAAGTCCAGATCCGCCTCATGGCGGTTACTGGAACCAATGACCATGGAAAAAATTAGAAATGGTACCGGAGCTTGAAGCAACATTTTGTCCAGTACCTATCGGCCACCAGATCATATTCCTTTTTACAAAATTTACACGCAAACTAATATGGGCTTCTGTAATTCCATAATCTGCCTTTGACAGTTCATCAACCTCCGCACCTCTCAGCCATGCCTGGGTTGACGTTCGAATCATATCATAGTTAACAGTGCCCTGTCCTGCTTTCATATAGGCATCAACATATACGCCACGAAGTTTTTCCACAAGCTGCCTGTACCCGTCTGCAACTGCTGCCCTTTCAGCCATAAGTTCAGCCTGCCCTTTACTGATAGCAGTTTCCGGTGCAAGCCCCTTACCTGTCACATGAAAAGTCACAACTCTTGAATTTTTTAATTCGCTTCCACTGTTATCGATAACCGCTACTTTTGAATTCACCAGGGGCCGCCGGGAACAACCTGAAAGGACAATAAATACCATAAATAAAGCCAGTAAAAACGCCAGTATTACTTTCTGTTTTTTCATTTTTCCATCCCTTTTAACTTTTATTTTCTTTCCTTATGGTTGATCGATCTCACATTTTCAACTCATTGATTTGTCAAAATCTGCAATTGTATGATACATAGTTTTGACATGATCCTTGATTATAAGTACCGATGAGTACCGGGTAACACACCGGGCATTTTTTATAACCGCCATGAGACGGTTCTACAGTATATTTTTTAAAATCGACATATAAAATGGTAAACTTAAATAAAATGTTCAGAGAAAATCAGCTATACCGGATCAAATCATTTACAATCCCAAAAAACTTTTTACGTTTTTTAATAAAGTCTGGAACATTTTACTTTATTATTCTAATAATCATATTGATCTTATATCCTCTTAAAAGTGTAAACGGAACTGAGACCAGACTTTTTTATGCCCGGGTGGATATTCAATACACCAATAATAGAATTAAAAAATCAAACCTGATCATGATCCCTGCAGAAAATGACTTCAGGGAAAAAAAAATTACTCATGTTGTAATATCCGGAACTGCAGGTTCTTTACACAACAATCCGAAAGTTTCCATTGAAACAAGGGCCGCTCATAATGCAATCCAGTTACTGCTTGAAAAACACGGTTTAAAATCATTAAAAAGCAAATCAACAACTTTCAATAATTCAAACCACAATGATATTGTGATGAGTTACGAAGGATATGTTAAACTGCCGTGGAAAATTATAAAAAAAAAATTTGATAAAAAAAATAAGCTGTGTACAATAACAATTAAGATAGCGTTTGCGCCCACAACTTTTCCAGACAAATGGCAAATACTGAAATTTAAATACAAAATAAAACAATTATTTAAAAATTTCATTCTATTGTTCAAATAGTATAATTTAATATCAGGATATAATACAGGATATAAACCATGAATAAAAAAGAGATTGAAAAACTTGAAAAGCAAATCACAAGAAAAGAAAAACTTGTTTTTGACGAACTTGACAGCAAAGAAAAAAAAACCATGTTTGAACTGACCAGGGACTACAAAAAATTCCTTGATTCGGCAAAAACAGAACGACAGGCCGCAACTGAAATCATCAGAATGGCTGAAGAACATGGTTTTATCAATATTAAACAAGCCCTTGAAAAGCCCAATAAACCGGGAAAAGGAAAATATTATTCCATTTTTAAAAATAAAACTATTGGACTTGCTGTAACAGGAAAAGAGGATATGTCAACTGGAATCAATATCATCGCTTCACACATTGATTCTCCAAGACTTGATCTCAAGCAGAACCCCGTTTATGAGGACACAGATCTTGCTTTTCTTAAGACCCATTACTACGGAGGAATCCGTAAATATCAATGGCTTACTATACCACTTGCTCTCCACGGCAAGTTTGTCAAAGCAGATGGGGATGAAGTTGAAATCAATATAGGTGAAGATGCTGATGATCCTGTTTTTGCCGTATCTGATCTTCTTCCCCATCTTGCAGGAAAATTACAGGGAAATAAAAAATTATCCGAAGCATTTGAAGGTGAAAAACTCAATCTCATTGCCGGCAGTATCCCCCTTGGCAATGATAAAATTAAAAATCGTTTTAAACTGAACCTGTTAAAGCTTTTCTATGAAAAATATTCAATTACGGAAGAGGATTTTGTCAGCGCTGAACTTGAGGTTGTACCTGCCGGGAAAGCAAGGGATCTTGGCCTTGACAGGTCGATGATCGGTGGGTATGGCCAGGATGACAGCATATGCGCCTTTACAGAGCTTAAAGCTATCCTTGGAACCAAAAATCAGGACAAGACAGCCGTGGGCTTTTTCTTTGATAAAGAAGAAATTGGAAGCGAAGGTAATACAGGTGCTAAATCAAGATTTCTTGAAAATTTTATTTCCGATCTTGTTTTTATAAATTCTAAAAATTCCCATGACCAGTTCCATGAAAGGGTTTTAAAGAAAATAATGCTCAATTCTTCTGCCCTTTCCGCAGATGTAAATGCTGCAATAGACCCGGATTTCAAGGAGGTTCATGAAGAAATGAACGCTGCTAAAATAGGCCATGGAATATGCATAACAAAATTTACCGGTTCCCGAGGCAAAAGTGGATCAAGTGATGCTAATGCTGAATTTGTGGGCAGGATAAGAAAACTGTTCAACGATAACCATGTTGTGTGGCAGACAGGAGAACTGGGAAAAACAGACCAGGGAGGAGGCGGAACCATTGCAAAATTCCTTGCAAAATACGGAATGGATGTTGTTGACTGCGGGCCTGCTGTTCTATCCATGCATTCCCCGTTTGAAATATCCAGTAAAGCTGATGTTTACATGACTTTCAAGGGTTATAAAAATTTCTACAGCCATTAGTGCCTTACCCCTGAATTTCTGTAATAAATAACAAGAAATTGAGACAGAGACATGGGTTGCGGGCATAGCTCGCTTTAGACAGATACTGCAAAATCGAAGTTGATAGTTATCAGTTATCAGTTCTGGAGGTTATTTTGAAATTTGAGGCTCTAAAAGCATGGAAGAGGTAGTCACGATTATGTGCAAATTTGTATAACGGCCATGAGGCCGATCTGGACTTGGCCCAGATTTGCCTCACAACAAAAAATGAAATAAAAGTAATTTGTTACGTTTTATTTCTTATAAAACCGCTATAACTGCAACCCTTCTATTAAGCCCATTTCCAACGACTAACCACTTTTTCAAATTTTTAAAATAAAATACACATATCATGTTGAGCATGTCAATTTAATTTATTCAATATATTCAATTTAGATGGACGCACTTTTTTTTGACTTTTTCAATATGGTCATGTATGTAAAACAGTACTATGTTTGGAAAAAAAAAGAAAAAAAATACTCCTGAAGACGGGTCACCCGAAAAGGCATTGACCAGAGCAGAAAAGAAAGCCAGGAAAAAGGCTGAAAAAGAAAAGAAAACAAAAGCTAAAAAAAATACTGCAGACGACAGCAAAAAAAGTGGAAAGAAAAAATTTTTTTCCATAAAAAAAATCAGTATATTCTTAATTTTTCTCTGCATTGCCTCTGCATCAGGTTTTTTTGCCTACAAAAAATACTTTGCCGTCAAAGGAAAAGATGCTGCAAAAAAATATACTTCTGTAAAGCTTAAATATATAACCCTTTCGGATGAAATTTTAGAAT
>CAZLBE010000001.1:0-23058 GCA_964557635.1 uncultured Desulfobacterales bacterium | reverse complement strand
TCCTGTTTTAGTTTTTGTCATTCATTTCCTGCCCTTTTTTTAAAATCAGAACATCTTTTGGGGTTCTCCCAATAAAAATTTTCCCCTTTTTATGGAACTTTTCAAAAGATCTGCTATTTTTCTTGCCTTGACCATACTTGAAAGAGGAACCGTCTGAATTTTTTTTCCTTTAATTGTAATAAAACCGCTTTTCAGTTCAGCATAGCTTACCTGACCATAGCTTTTTGAAATACCCTGCTGATAATCATATCCATAATCAATGATCTGAGTAAAGATTTCATCATCTGAAACTGCAGTATATTTTACCATCTCCTCATTTAAAATCGGAATGGGAATTCCAAGCCCCACTGAAAGAGAGACTCCATATCCCCTTATGCTCTGGCCGACCAGCCATTCAGGTGACATCTCTTTAAGATTGCCCATTACAAAAATCGTTCCTGCAGGGGTTGAAGGCACTCCATTAAGACTTCGCTGTACCTCTTTTTTACACTGGGTTCCCGACCAGGTGACATAACCCTGGGCACCACCAAGAAAAATTCTTGTACCAATGCCTATGGTTTTAAAAAAAGGGTCATTTAAAAGAGGGCTTAACTGACCTGAAGTTGAATAATTTGCATTACCTATGCCGGGTTTAAGGGTTCCCATATAGGTATATTTTATTTTATCAGAGCGGTTAATGGCGCAGTTATAATTCTGGTACCCGTTTCTTGGATTGCACATCACAGCCTGGGGAAGATCATCAATTGTAATGGTTTTTTCGATTTTTCTGTTTGGATAACAGTCAGTGCCATAACTTTCAGCTCTTAAATTTATCTTTTTCCCGGCAACAAGGTCATGGATAACATGACCGCCTCCATAGTTAAATTCACCGGGATGAAGTTTATTTAAGGGGTCATCCTCTGAAGTTGCCGTTGCTCCGAGAAAGCAGTCAACCGCTGCAACACCTGAATAAGCAGGGACATTGTTGAACCATGTTTTAGTTGTCCTGATAACGGGTTTAAACTGGCCGATATTGATAAAAACACCGGACGAACACATGGGAGCAAATGTTCCTGTTGTGACAACATCCACATTTTCTGCTGCTGCAACAGGCCCCTGCTCTTTTACAATATCTATAATCTCCTCTGCTGTTACAACAACTGCATCCCCTTTTTTAATCTTATCGTTGATCTCTCTGTAAGTTTTATTGATTTTAAAATTAGTCATTTTATATCCTCTCTGCCGGCAAGTTCCGATTTAACATTATTTATTTTTGAAACAATATTATTATGAATCCATTTTCTATCCCACCATTCAACGGGATTTACAAAAACCGTATTGACAGCAACCCCGAAATGCAGGTGATCTCCGCCGGCAAGTCCGGTTGATCCTGTTCTGCCTATGATTTCTCCTTTTTTAACCATGTCTCCTTTTTTCACTGAAATATGGCTTAAATGAGAGTAAGTTGTTGACAGGCCAAAGCCATGATCTATGACAATAGTATTACCGAAAATTCCGACTTTTTTTGTACTTATTACCCTGCCTGAATTGGCTGCAGGAACCCGGGCATTGGCAATTGAAGCAAGGTCAACACCAAGGTGAACTTCCCGGTCAATTTCCTTACCATGGTACTTATAAATCCTGTGATCTGCAAAACCTGCCCTGTTGGCCGATCCGGGAAGCCTTTTAAAAACACCCTTCCACAGGATTTTATGCTCGGTATTTACAACTGGCTTTAACACAGTGACAACGTTTTTTCTTCTTAAAATACGGTTTATATATAAAAATTTTTCAAGCAAAGGTTTTTTAAAAGAAGCAAAAGAGGCTTCCTTTGCCCCAAGGTCAAAATCAGGCATTTTTCTTGTTAAAAAACTATCGGGAATATTGATCACATCGTGTTTAAATTTGCGATCTTTTATATAATGATAAAATCCTTTTTTTGAGACATTTCCTGCCGGGTCTTTGGCTTCAACAACAATTTTGGTTCCAGGCCCCTGTGTATAACTTAAAGCAAAAAAAGCGATGTAAATATTTTTATTTGCAAAGGCTCCCGAATATCCCGGAAAAAAAGTTTTACCCACCATCACCCCGCTTTTTAAGCCATCTTCAAAAAGCTTGTAAATAACAAGGCCTGCACCTCCCCGTGTTATATTATGTCTTTTGGTAAGTATCTCAATTTCCGGAGCTTTTGTATCAATAACAAGCTTAATCTCCTTATCTGTCCTGTTTCCGTTATTCCATCCCCTAAAGGAATAATCAGATGCAGATATTTTAAAAACAGCAGGGCCGTCTTTCATACCGTATTTCCAGGATTCCACGGGAATTTTAAATAAGGCATTAAACACCCCTGAACCCATAAGAAAGCCTTTATACCGTTTAAGGGGATATTTTTTATTTAAAAGAACTTTTTCTTTTCCGTTCTGTACAATGGAGACCCTGACTTTCCTCAGCCCTGTACCTTCATCAGACGCAGAAACAGACATGTTATAGGACTTGCTAAGATACAATGATGGAAGTTTTATACTGATTTGGGGCTTTTTGCCTTCAAACTCATTTACTGCAAACCAGGTTAAAGGCAAAATTATAAAAACAAACACACCAAAGACCAAAATTTTTTTCATTAAAACCACCTGAGTATAAATATTAGCTTTTTACATAAACGCAATGATGCGGAGCTGGATTTGCCCAGCCGCTTCAAAGAATCAGAGATTTTTACAAAATATAAAAACGGCAATGCCTGAGCATGAAATTTTAAATTAATTTAAAACTCTGATAAAATAGCAGCAATGGAGTAAGTTTTCAAGCCATTTTACATTCTTGACTTTTTATGCAGAGAAATATAGTGTTAGTGCATTACCCCTGAATTTCTGTAATAAAAAACAAAAAATTGAGACAGGCACATGGTTGCGGGCATAGCTCGCTTTAGATTAAACAGGTATAAGAAACCCTTTTACTCGATGATCAAATTTTTACAATTTATAAATTGTACGTATTTTATTTCGAATATAGGTTTTCACATAGATAGCTGAGCAGGAACCCGACATTTCGGAATGGTAACTTTTTAATGGAATTTTACAATATAATCAGCGCTATCGAGTTGACTTTGCCCAGCCCCCCTCAGCTTATTCGTTGGGTGTACGATAACAATTACTATAAAATATTGGATAACGTGTGAGTAAAACTTTAGAAAAAATCCAAGCACTTGCTGTAACCAGTGATATTCTGATATCCGAACATGGATATGATGAACTATCGAATGACAATCTCACAGCAAGAGAAATTGTTGAAGGTATCAAAAAAGCTGTATTGATAGAGGATTATCCAGATTATCCAAAAGGGGCAGCAGTTCTTGTTCTCCAAAAAGATAGTTTAGGGAATCCTGTTCATGCTGTATGGGGAATACCAAAAGGACATAGTCGACCTGCAGTGTTGGTAACAGCTTACAAACCTGATCCACAACGCTGGAATAGATCTTTGACGGGGAGAAAACGATGATACGTCGAAAAAAAACTAAGTATATTCACGAAGGCAGATATATGGCGGAAGTTGAGGTAGAATTGGTTATTCATGAAAATGAATGGTCTCCATATCTTACGCTTGAAGATGCTTACAAAATAGATGATGTACGAGAAGCATTGAAACGTGGTGATCTTATTACAGCTGTTAAAAATGCGATTATTTATGAATTGCATCCGATTACTATTGGAAATGTAATAGCCCAACAATAATGAACACGTTACGATATATTAAATGAATTTTATATGAAAATGCTGTTCAAAGTGTCGACATAGCAGCCCCATGGCGGTTATTGTCAGGCAATCTTGGCCTGAATCCACATCGGCCTCATGGCCGTTATAAAAAACTTGAACATCGAGTTTAAGAGACTTTATTTATGACTGATTTTTTTTCAAATATGTTAAGTAGCAATTCCTTTTTTCTAATTGCAGGCCCGTGTGTGATTGAGAGCTATGAAACTTGCTTTCAGACTGCAGAATCCTTAAAAGAAATAACTTCCAGACTGAATATCCCTTTTATATTTAAATCCTCTTTTGACAAAGCCAACAGGACGTCAATGAAATCTTTTCGAGGGCCTGGATTTATTAATGGACTTGATATACTGGATGAAATTAAAAAAAAGCTGAATATCAAAATTATTTCGGACATTCATCTTCCCGATCAGGCAGAGAAAGCAGCAAAGATCCTTGATGTAATTCAGATACCCGCTTTTTTATGCAGACAGACAGATCTTATCTGTGCAGCAGCTGAAACAAAAGTGCCTTTAAATATTAAAAAAGGACAGTTTATGTCGCCTTTTGAGGTTAAAAACGTTATTGACAAGGCAAAATCTGCCGGAAGTACCGATATCAGTATTACAGAAAGGGGAACAAGCTTTGGCTATAATAATCTTGTTGTTGATTTCAGATCCATTGATATTATAAAAAATATGGGTGTTCCCGTGGTTTTTGATGCAACTCACAGTGTTCAGCTTCCAGGGGGCAGCGGCACATCATCTGCAGGGGAAAGACAATTTGCACCTGTCCTTGCAAAAGCTGCCGTTGCAGCAGGAGCTGACGGAATATTCATAGAAACTCATCCCGACCCTGACAAGGCTTTATGTGACGGCCCAAATTCCCTTCCCCTTGATCAGATAGAGTCTCTTCTGAAAACCCTTGCAGCAATTAAAAAAGCAATTATTTAAATTAAAGAGCATTTATTTAAAGCCATGATTCAGACAAAACTTAAAAAAATAAAGCTTCTTCTTCTCGATGTTGACGGTATTCTCACAGATGGAAGCATCATGTACACCGGCAATGGCGAAGAGATAAAAACATTTAATGCAAAGGACGGGTTAGGGATCAAACTTCTCATAAATGCAGGCATAAAAGTTGGCATCATTACAGGACGTAAATCAAAGGCACTTACATCAAGATGCGAAGATCTTGGGATTGATCTTGTTTTTGACGGTATACAAAATAAAATAAATGCCCTTGAAACAATATTAAAACAAACGGCAATTACCCCTGAAGAAACAGCTTTTGCAGGTGATGACCTTCCGGATCTTCCTGTAATGAAAAGAGTTGGGCTGTCAATGACAGTCCCCGATGCATCAAGCCATGTTATTGACAGAGCTGACTTTGTAACAGCTTTTAAAGGAGGTCATGGCGCTGTCAGAGAAATCTGCGAAGATATTTTAAAAGCAAAAAATTTGTGGGAAAAAACATTGGCGGAATTTCTTTTATGAGATTAAAACTAAAATTGAAACCTTTCACACAAAATAAACTGAGAATGATATTGGTTTTAATACTTGTTTTTATTGTATCAGGGCTTTTTGTAATATATTTTTCTAAAAAATTTTCATCAAAAACTGTTTTAATAAAAAATCTCAAAATTGACTCAAAAGCCGCCCTTGTACTGAACACCATGCATCAGACATCCACAAAAAACGGAATAAAGGAGTGGACCATTGATGCCTCTTCGGCAAAATTGCTCAGAGATAAAAATAAAGCTGTATTAGAAGACGTATCCATTGTCTTTTTCATGAAGCAATCCCAAAAAATTTATCTTTCATCAAAGCATGGAACATTTGATACAAAAACCCATGACATGACATTCTCAGACAATGTCAATACAAAATTTGACGGCTTTACACTTAAAACAGATACCTTGCATTATAACGAGAAAAGACATATTATATATACCATGGATCACGTAAGAATAAATGATGGCAATAATTCTGTTATTAACGGAGATTCCTTAACAATAAACATAAATAAGGGCAGAACCATTATTAAAGGAAACGTAAGGGGAGTTTTCAGTGAGAAATCAGATTTTTTTAAAAACAACCTGTAAAAAAACAAACTGCTTAAGTTTTTTAATTATTCTGTTTTTAGTTTTTTTTGTGCTTTTTGCAGGCTCCATATTGAATACAGATCCATGTGCTGCTGCCCAGAATAAAAAATCAATAAAAAACAAAACACCGTTAAAAAGCAAAAAATCATTTAACACCGTTAAAAAACAAAAGAAAGAGACCCCCAGGCTTTTCCATGTCACCTCAGATACCATGATCTCTGAAAGAAAAGCAGGCTTTGTTGAATTTTCAGGCCATGCAAGGGCAAATGACGTTGATTCGGTTATCAAAGCGGATTCCATAAAAATATTTCTTTATACACCGCAGGAAAAAAAACAAAGACAGAAACACAATAAACAGGGAAACATAAAAAAAATAATCGCATCGGGAAATGTTAAGTATAATACCGGTAATAAAAAGGCTTTTGCAGACAGAGCCGTTTATACAACAGATGATGAAATCATTGTTTTAACGGGAAAGGCCCCCATGGTAAAAATGGGAAACAGTTTTGTAACAGGAGAAAAAATAACATTGTTCAGAAACGATGCCAGAGTCATTGTTGAAAGCGGTAAAAAAAGACGTGTTGAAGCTCTTTTTAACTCGGAAGACAGAATAAAAAAAACTAAATGACAAAACTTATAGTTGAAAATCTTGTTAAACTCTACAATGACAGACCCGTTGTAAACGGCGTTAATCTTGAGGTTGATCAGGGCAGAATAACAGGGCTTTTAGGTCCCAACGGTGCCGGTAAAACAACAACTTTCTACATGACCGTGGGGATAATCAAACCGGATAATGGAAAGGTTTTTCTTGACCAAAATGAAATAACAGATTATCCAATGTACATGAGAGCACGTAAAGGAATAGGATATCTTCCCCAGGAAGCATCGGTTTTCAGGAAATTAAGCGTAAGAGAAAATATTACTGCTATTCTCGAAGCTCTGCCTGAAACGGATCCGGACATAAACAAAAAGGCGGAAAAGCTGATGCATGATCTTGGCATAGAACGCCTTGCCGACCAGAAAGCAGGTAAATTGTCCGGAGGAGAAAGAAGAAGACTTGAAATTTCAAGGGTTCTTGCCACGGATCCTTTATTTATCCTGCTGGATGAACCCTTTGCAGGCATAGACCCCCTGGCTGTTATTGATATTCAGGCAATAATAACCCATTTAAGTAAACGGGGAATAGGAATTCTTATTTCCGATCATAATGTAAGAGAGACACTCGGGGTATGTGATTTTGCATATATCATGAACCAGGGCACAGTTATTGAGTCGGGAGATTCCGAAAAAATAATTTCAAGTAAAATTGCACGGAAAATATACTTAGGAGATAATTTCAAACTCTGATATGGCACCAGGAATAGGACTACAGCAAAATTTAACTCTCACCCAGCAGCTTATAATGACACCACAGCTACAGCAGGCTATAAAACTGCTCCAGCTTTCCCGCATTGAGCTTGCAAATATGATTCAGCAGGAGATGGAAGAAAACCCTGCCTTGGAAGAGAGTTGCGCAGAAATACAGCAGGAAAAAAATTCTCCTGAAGAGGAAAGAACCTCTAAGGAGAATGAGGATGTAATTAAAGAAGTTACAATTGAAGAAAAAGTCAGGGAGGATATAGACTGGAACAGCTATATTAATGAATACAATTCAACGGGCAGGGTATATGCCGAAGTTGACCACCAGGAAGCTGTTAATTATGAAGCATTTACAAGCAATAAGGAAACCCTAAAAAGTCACCTCCAATGGCAGCTTCTAATGCATGGGCCTACTCAAAAAGAGGAAAAAATAGGAAGCATGATCATAGGCAACCTTGACCTTGACGGATATTTGTGTTCTTCAGTTGAAGAGATTTCAGAGGCAGGAGGTTTTAAGCCCGGTGATGTGGAGCAGCTTCTTAAAAAAATGCAGGAGTTTGACCCGCCCGGCGTATGCGCCAGAGATTTAAAAGAATCCCTTTTAATTCAGATAAAACATCTTGGAATAGAAACGCCTCTTTTGAAAAAAATAATTTCAGGATATATAAAAAATCTGGAAAATAAAACCTACAAAAAAATAGCAAATGATCTTAATATATCCACAGACAATGTTATTGCAGCGGTGAAAATCATACAATGTCTTGAACCCAAGCCCGGAAGAAAATTTGCTACGGACGAGCCACATTATATCATACCTGATATTTATGTTTACAGAGAAGGGGATGATTTTAAAATTGTAATGAACGATGACGGTCTTCCAAAGCTTAGAATAAATTCCATTTACAGAAACGCAGCAGCAAAGGGCAAAAAGCTTCCCAAAGAAACAAAAGCGTATCTTAATGAAAAAATGCAGTCAGCATCATGGTTGATCAAATCGATTCATCAGCGTCAGAAGACCATATTCTCTGTCATGGAAAGTATCATAAAATTCCAGAAAGATTTCTTTTTAAAGGGAATTGCATATTTAAAGCCCATGATTTTAAAGGATGTTGCAGAGGATATTAAGATGCATGAATCTACTATCAGCAGGGTTACAACGAATAAATATGCCTATACACCCCAGGGCCTTTTTAAACTTAAATATTTTTTTAACAGCTCAATAAACCGTATAAACGGTGATTCTCTGGCATCTGAAAGTGTTAAGGATAAAATAAAACTCCTTATTGAAAATGAAGATCCAAAGAACCCGTATAGTGATAAAAAACTGTCAGAGTTATTGGAGAAGGCAAATATAAGCATAGCCCGCAGGACTGTTACTAAATACCGGGAAATGCTCCGTATTCTTCCTTCCACTAAACGTAAACAATTTTAGTAAATATTCGGCCAGCACCTCATCTTCGCCCATTTTGGCCTGCTTACATAGCATTAGTATGCTACACAGTCCCAAATAAACGAAGATGAGGCACTTGCCAAACATTTACATTATGAATCAAACATTTACCAATTTTAGGAGGGTTTTACTTATGCAGACATCAGTAACTTTTAAAAAACTTGATCCTTCCGATGCTTTAAAATCCTATGTACAGAAAAAAGTAGACCGGTTTGACAAAATGTTGGACAGTCCGGCTGAGGCAAATGTTGTCCTTTCCGTGGAGAAAATCAGACATATTGCAGAAATCACCCTGACCTGTGACAGATTGAAAATTCATGCAAAGGAGGAATCTGAAAACATGTATTCCTCAATTGACACCCTAATGGACAAAATAAAAATTCAGATAAAAAAGAACAAGGAAAAAGTAAGACGTCATATGTCAGGTAACAAACAAAGCATAAAAGATGAAGATCTTGCTGCATCTATTACTGATCAGTCTATACCCCTGAAAAATGATGAAAATGACATTATTATTGAGGTGATTGATTTTAAGCCCATGGATATTGACGATGCAAAACTTGAACTTAACCTTAATAAAAATAATTTTTTTGTGTTTAACAATGCAAGAACAGAACGGGTTAACGTGCTTTATAAAAGAAATGACGGAACCCTTGGATTGATTCAGCCACGCAGTTAGGGCTTTTTTTATATGAAATAGAATGCAAATTAACAGCATTCTATTTCTCAATTTGTTTAGATGCGGCTGGGCCAGACCAGATCCGCCTCATGGCGGTTTATATGAAATTATTTGACATTCTTGGGAAAAATGCAATTATTGCAGATCTTGAGTCCAATGACAAACAGGGCGTTCTTAAAGAACTTGCCATGGCTGTTTCTAAGTCGGCAAAAACGGAAAGTAATGAAATACTGAAAGTTCTTCTAGAACGTGAACAACTTGGAAGTACAGGCATTGGAGGAGGCATCGGCATTCCCCATGGAAAGCTCAAATCCATTAACTCTATTATTGTAGGCTTTGGCAGGAGCATTAAAGGGGTTGAGTTTGATTCTCTTGACAACAGACCTGTTTATATTTTTTTTCTGCTTCTCACTCCGGAAAACTCAACGGGAAGCCATTTAAGAGTTCTTGCACATATTTCAAAACTGCTTAAAAATGATGATTTTAAGGACAATCTGATAAATGCTGAATCCATTGATGAAATCAAAGGGATTATCAGTGAACAGGATGAAGAATTTTAAATGAAAATTAACAGGGTTTTTATCATAACCGGACTTTCCGGCTCCGGAAAGAGTACAGCCATGGCGGCATTTGAAGATGCTGGCTTTTATTGTGTTGATAATATGCCAATGGAGCTTCTTCCTAAATTTTTAGAGCTGCCCGTGAAAAACGACCCTGGAATTAAAGGTTTTGCATTTGTCATGGACATGAGGGCAAAGGATTTTCTTTTAACCTGGTCTTCAACCATTGATACGTTAAGGGAAACCGGATTACAGCCTGAAGTGATTTTTCTTGAGGCAGATGAAGACACACTGCTTAAACGTTACAGCGAGACACGCCGCCATCACCCTGTGTCCCATGAGAAAAGCCTTATGGAAAGCATAAAATCTGAAAAAGAAAAAATGCTTTCCATAAGGAGAAGCTCAGATAAAATTATCAACACTACCAATTATAATGTTCATCAGTTAAAATCAAAAATTATTGGTATAATTCGTAAAGGAACTGAAATAAATTCTTTAATGAAAATTAATATTCTTTCATTTGGATTTAAGTATGGTATCCCCCACGATGCTGACCTTGTGGTTGATATGCGTTTCCTTTTAAATCCCTTTTTTGTACCTGAACTTAAAAATCATGATGGAGAATCAAATGATGTAAAAAAATTTGTCATGGCAACAAAAGAAGCAGGCATTTTCTTAGATAAATACTTAAGCCTTATTGACTTTCTTATTCCGCTTTATAAAAAAGAAGGCAAGGCTTATCTTACACTTGCTGTAGGATGTACCGGAGGCCGTCACAGAAGCGTTGTTATTGCCAGAGAAATCTTTGAGCGGTTAAATAAAAAAGGATATAACCCCGGAATCATCCACAGAGACTTAGACAGGGATATAAAAGAGATATGACAGGAATTTTAATTGTCACCCATGCAGACCTTGGTAATGCTTTAATTGAAGCAGTCGAATTTATTCTTGATACAAAAATAGAGAACATTTTTTTTATTTCAATAGATATTAAAGAAAATGTGGATGCGCTGCATAAAAAAATAAAGCAGGGAATCAAAAAAGTCAGGAAAGAGGGATGCGGAGTTATCATATTTACAGATATGTTTGGCGGCACTCCGTCCAATTTGAGCTATTCGTTTTTAAAAGAGGGAGATGTGGAAGTTATTTCAGGAGTAAATCTTCCAATACTGCTCAAAGCTGTAAGTATAAGAGATAAAATGGATATATCAGAAGCAGCAGAAATCCTTGTGAACTTTGGGAAAAAAAGTATTTCCCTTGCAAGTGGCATTTTAAAGGGAAACAAACGTAAATAAAAAAATAATCACAATCATCGGAGGTAAATAGTTATGAGTATTAAGCTTGGAATTAACGGGTTTGGAAGGATAGGCAGGAGAATATTCAGGGCTTGTCTTAACAACCCGGACGTTGAAGTTACAGCAATTAATGACCTGACAGACACAAACACCATTGCCCACCTTCTTGCATTTGATTCTGTCCACGGCAGACTTGATAAACCTGTTACAGCAGATGGTGATACCATTATTGTTGACGGTAAAAGCATTGTGGTCAGTGCCATGAAAGATCCTTCGGAAATTCCATGGAAAAATTCCGATGTGGATATTGTTGCAGAGTGCACAGGAATATTCAGAACAAAAGAAGCTGCTTCAAAACATATAAAAGCAGGTGCAAAAAAAGTTATTATTTCAGCACCTGCATCCGATCCTGATATTACAATTGTCATGGGTGTAAACCAGGAAAAATACGATCCTGAAAAACATACTATTATTTCCAATGCTTCATGCACAACAAATTGTCTTGCCCCTGTTGCAAAGGTTATTCTTGATAATTTCGGTATTGTACAGGGCATGATGACAACGGTTCACGCCTATACAGGTGATCAGCGGCTTCTTGATTTTCCACATAAAGACTTAAGAAGGGCAAGATCCGCAGCCGTTTCAATTATTCCAACAACAACGGGCGCTGCCAAGGCTGTCGCCCTTGTTCTTCCAGAACTTAAAGGTAAACTCAACGGTCTTTCCATACGTGTTCCAACGCCGAATGTATCCCTTGTTGATTTTGTTGCCATTGTGGAAAAAGACAATATATCAAAGGAAGAGGTTAACCAGGCTCTTAAAAATGCTGCAGACAATGAACTTTCAGGAATACTTGAATTCAGTGATCTTCCACTTGTATCAATAGATTACAATGGCAGTCCTTATTCATCCATTGTTGACGGACTGTGCACCGATGTTTTAGGCAATATGGTTAAAATATACTCATGGTATGACAATGAGACAGGATACTCCACAAGAATGGTTGATCTTGCCGCCATGATCGGTAAATTTCTATAACGGCCATGAGGCCGATCTGGATTCAAGCTCCAGACCTGCTCAAAGAATCAAAATTTCCGACAGATTTATGGACCAAAGGTGCAAAATAAATAAACATAATAAGTTACATTCTATATCTTAAAAAACAATATAAGGAATAATATTATGAGCAGAATACCATTGATTGCAGGCAATTGGAAAATGTTCAAAACAGGGGACGAGGCTGTTGCCACGGCAGAAAGGCTTGCAGAATTAAGCCGGGATGTTGAAAATACAGAAATCATGATAGCTCCTACATTTTTATCCCTCCCCCTTGTAGCAGAAGCTGTAAAGGGTACCAACATAAAAACAGGGGCGCAAAATCTTTTCTATGAAAAACAGGGTGCCTATACAGGAGAAGTATCAGGCGACATGATAAAGGCAGCTGGTGCTCAATATGTTATTATCGGACATTCAGAGCGCAGGCAGTATTTCATGGAAACAGATGATTCTGTAAATAAAAAAATAAGAGCTGCCATAGATGCAGATCTTATTCCTGTACTGTGCATTGGAGAAACAAAAACGCAGCGGGATGAAGAAAAGGCGTTTTTTATACTTGACAAACAATTGGGTGATGGGTTAAAAGGCTTTCATTCCGATGAATTAAAGAATTTGATCATTGCCTATGAACCTGTATGGGCAATTGGAACAGGACAGACGGCAACACCTGATCAGGTTAATGAAATTCATCAGTTCATAAGGTCAGTTGTAAGGACAATGTTTGAAGGATCTTTTTCAGATGCAATAAGAATATTATACGGCGGTTCAGTAAAGCCGGAAAATGTGTCAGACCTGATGAAACTAAAAGATGTTGACGGAGCTCTGGTTGGCGGAGCAAGTCTTGATGCTGATACATTTATTAAAATTGTAAAATTTAATTAACAACTGAATATAAATTAATGAATAGTTTATTATTAACGATACATATATTAGCTTCCATTCTTCTTATCCTGATTATTCTGCTTCAAAAGGGAAAAGGTGCTGACATGGGAGCTTCCTTTGGAGGCGGCGCAAGCCAGGCTATTTTTGGCGGAGCCGGACCTGCTACTTTTTTGACAAAAATAACCGCAGTGATTGCAATTGTTTTCATGCTGACATCTCTTACCCTTGCCTACAGGGCAGGCCACAGATCTTTTTCTTCTGTAATGCCTTCTTCCGCACCGGTTCCTGTTGAGCAGAAAGCTGTTAATACAAAACCTGCAACACAAGCGGCTGCACCTCAGAAGGCAGCTGGAAGTAAAACTTCAGCACCTTTAAAAACAGAGGCAAAGCCTGTAAAAACAGAGGCAAAGCCTGCAGCAAAATAATTTATACGCCGAAGTGGTGGAATAGGTAGACACGCACGCTTGAGGGGCGTGTGGGGCGACCCGTGGGAGTTCAAGTCTCCCCTTCGGCACCAAATATAAAAAAAAGCCAGTCACATTAAAGTGCTTGGCTTTTTTTGTTTGTAAACGCTTACTATTCGCTAATTTACTGTGAACGGTTATTTTGATTTTTACTGACTATGAATAATAATAATAAAACTCATAAACTTATAAATTGCCGTAGATGCATCCATTTTTATATCACCTGGGATGTTAAAAGACCCTATGGGTGCAAAGTTATGGGCTTTAAAGGAAAACTATTGCCCTCAATGGTCGTATTTAAATCTACCGGTGAAAACTGCATGCTTTTTCAGGAAAAACCTGGCAAAAACAAACGTTAAAGTATGAATTTCACCGCAGAGACGCAGAGGACGCAAAAAGAAAAAATAAATATCTGTCTTTTACAAAAATCCAGCGCATTTTAACTTGAACTATCCAACATTTATGTTTATATTACCCAACTATGAAAGAAAAAAACGAAAATATACCGGATCCCAAACAAATTGAAAAAGAGTTAGGGGAATTTTTAAACAAAAAATTCGGAGGGAATGTTAAAATAATATCCCCTTCAATGTTACCCCGTAAAGCGCCTGTTTCAGGCTCAGACCAAATAAATGACCAGGAAAAATTTGCTCATTTTGATCTTAAACCGGCAGAGCTTATCGCGTATCTTGATCAGTATATTGTAAAGCAGGATAAAGCAAAATCTATACTTTCCACAAAGATATGCACTCATTTTAACCGTATTAAACACGTTGCAACATGCCAGGATATTGATTCTAAAATAACAGGAAGCATAAAATCAAATATTCTGCTTTTAGGTCCTACAGGCGTTGGTAAAACCTACCTGATAAAACTCATTGCAAAAAAAATCGGAGTGCCTTTTGTAAAAGCTGACGCAACAAAATTTTCCGAAACAGGTTATGTGGGAGGAGATGTTGAGGATCTTGTAAGAGATCTTGTGAAAGAAGCAAATGATGATATAAAGCTTGCCGAATGTGGTATTGTTTACATTGATGAAATCGATAAAATAGCATCAAACCGTAATTTGCACGGCGCTGATATTTCCCGGACAGGTGTGCAGAGGGCATTGCTGAAACCCATGGAAGAAACCGATGTTGATCTTAAGGTTCCCCATGACCCGGTATCGATGATGCAGGAGCTTGAAAGCTATCAGAAAACCGGTAAACGAATTAAGCGAAGGGTAAACACCGGCAATATTCTCTTTATCTTAAGCGGTGCATTTTCCGAATTAAATGAAATCATAGATAAACGCATAACTACCCGTTCCATGGGCTTTGGCTCAACATTGAAGCAGTCTCAAAGCAATTCTGATTCTTTAAAACATCTCAAAGCAGAAGATCTTGTTGAATTTGGTTTTGAAACTGAATTTATCGGCAGAATTCCCATCAGATGTACCCTTGATCCTCTTTCCGAAGATGACCTTCTTTCCATATTAAGAATGCCCAACAATCCGGTTATTCTTGGGAAACGACTTGATTTTGCAGCCTACGGTATCGATATTCAGTTTACTGAAGAGGCTCTTCACTTTCTTGCCCATAAAGCGTTTAATGAAAACACCGGGGCAAGGGGAATTGTCAGTGCAGTTGAAAACGCCCTTATCCTTTTTGAAGAGAAACTGCCTTCAACAAATATTAATAATTTTACCGTGACAAAGCAGGTGGTTGATAACCCAAAAGCACAGCTTGAAGAGATTCTTTCTGATGGGGCAGGGGAAAGATTTAACATTCTTCATCTCAAGGCAAAAAAAGAACAGAAAAAATATATAACAGATTATATTTCCAATAACTGGAAAAATCTTTCACTTAAGCATGGGCTTACACTTTCACAGGACAGGGCTGTTCTTGTTGCTGAATACTTTTGTACACATGTAAGTGAACTTGACAATGCAATTGAAAAAATTAAATCATACTATGAAATGGTAAAAAAAATAGAAAACGATTTTTTCAATCAATATGATCTTAACATTCTGTTTGAAGAAGATGCAGTTGATTTTATCATAGAACAATTTATAAACAATAAAATAACATCCCGGGATATATTGGCAAAAATTCACGCTGATTTTTATGACGGGCTAAACATGATCCGCGGAAAATCTGACAAAAAGAGATTTTTCATAAACAGAGAGGCCCTTGAGGATCATGAAAAATTTTTAGAAAAATTAATCAGGAAAGAGATATCATGATAGGAATTTCAAAGCTCTACTGCTCAACCGTTGAACCGTCCGATGCACTGCGGTATTCCCGTATGTCAGGTCAGCTGCCCTCCCATCTGCTCCAGTTTTCAAAAGATAAGAAACCTGTGGTTGTCTGGAACATGACAAGAAGATGCAATCTTAAATGTGTCCACTGTTATGCCCAGTCAGAAGATTTAAATTATGATAATGAACTCACACATCAGCAATGCCTTGCAATGATTGATGATCTTGCCGAATTTGGTGTACCTGTAATTCTTTTTTCAGGTGGAGAGCCTCTCATGCATCCACATCTTGTAGAATACGCCGAATACTCTGTAAAAAAGGGGATGCGTGCGGTGATCTCAACAAACGGCACTCTAATAACAAAAGAAAAAGCAAAAATATTAAAAAAAATAGGCCTGTCATATGTTGGCATAAGTATGGACGGTCTTGAAGAGATCCACGACAAATTCCGTGGAGTTAAAGGTGCCTATAAAAAAGCCATACAGGGAATTAAAAATTGCCAGGAAGCAGGGATCAAGGTGGGTTTAAGATTTACAATGAGCAGAAGAAATGTTTCTGAAATACCAGGTATTTTTGATCTCCTTGAAGAGATGGATATACCAAGGGCATGTTTTTATCACCTTGTATATTCAGGACGGGCATCTGCCATAGCAGATGAAGATTTAAGCCACGAAGAAACAAGAAAAGCACTGGACCTTATCATGGAAAGAACAAAGGATCTTCATGACAGAAATAAACCCAAGGAGGTCTTAACCGTTGACAACCATGCTGACGGACCCTACCTGTATCTTAAAATGCTCAAAGAAAACCCTGAAAAAGCAAAAGATGTTTTAGAACTTCTGCAGATGAATGAGGGTAATAATTCAGGCAGAGGATTTGGCTGCATAAGCTGGGACGGGCAGGTCCATCCCGATCAATTCTGGCGGAACAAGGTTCTCGGCAATGTAAAAGATAGACCTTTTTCAGAAATATGGACAGATGAATCCAATGAATTTCTAATGAAGTTAAAAGATAAAAAATCCCATGTTAAGAGCAGGTGCGCAGACTGCAGATGGCTTGATATATGCGCTGGAAATTTCAGGGCAAGGGCTGAATCCATTGCAGGTGATCCCTGGGATACAGACCCTGCCTGTTATCTCACCGACGAAGAAATAAAAAAACCAGTAAAAAAAAGGAATTAAAACTCATGTTATTTCCGGATTTCAGGGCAAGAAGGCTCAGGGAAAAAGAAAATTTCAGAAGAATGATCAGGGAGACAAAACTGTCAGTTGATGATTTCATCTACCCTTTGTTTGCCGTGGAAGGAAAAGGGGTAAAATCCCCCATTGAATCCATGCCAGGACAATTTCATCTTTCCTGTGACATGCTTGTTAAAACCGTAAAGGAGACCTATGACCTCGGCATTCCTGCCGTCATGCTTTTCGGGCTTCCCGACAAAAAAGACCCGCTTGGAACCGGTGCCTATGCAAAGGACGGAATTGTGCAGAAAGCTGTTAAAGCTGTTAAGGACGCTGTTCCTGACATTGCTGTAATAACAGATGTATGCCTCTGCCAGTACACTGACCACGGCCACTGCGGAATAGTTAACAAAGGGAAAATTGACAATGATGCTTCCCTTGATCTGCTTGCAAAAACAGCTCTTTCCCATGCAAAGGCAGGGGCTGACATGGTAGCCCCTTCGGACATGATGGACGGTCGTGTTGGAGAAATACGCCAAACCCTTGATGAAGAAGGCTTTTCAGGTACTCCCATTATGTCCTATGCAGTAAAATACGCATCTGCCTTTTACGGTCCGTTCAGACAGGCAGCAAAATCAACCCCCCAGTTCGGCGACAGAAAAACTTATCAGATGGACCCTGCAAATTCCCTTGAAGCCATAAGGGAAGCCACCATGGATATTGAAGAAGGTGCAGATATCATCATGGTGAAACCTGCCCTGCCCTATCTTGATATTATATTTCGTTTAAGGGAGGAGATTGATCTTCCAATGGCTGCGTACAATGTAAGCGGAGAATTTGCCATTGCAAAGGCAGGAGGTCTCATGGGCTGGGTTGATGCGCACGATATCATCATGGAAAGCCTTTTATCAATTAAAAGGGCAGGAGCTGACATGATACTCACTTATGCTGCAATTGAAGCTGCAAAGGCGTTATAACCGTTTTATCTCTAAGGAAATCTCATTATGCATCCTGATATGAGCAAAGCTAATTCTGAAAAAACCCATCAGCAAAAAAACAATACTCTCCGGCTTGTTGCATGGGAGGTTACAAGAAGGTGTAATCTTTCATGCGTTCACTGCAGGGCAGCTGCAGAAAACCATGTATATAAGAACGAGCTTGATACTGATGCATGCTTTAATCTTCTTGATAACATAAAGGAAGTTGGTGAGCCCATAATCATACTGACAGGAGGAGAGCCCCTGCTTCGTGAAGATATATTTGATATTGCAGCCCACGGTACAAAAATTGGCTTAAGAATGGTCATGGCCCCAAACGGCACATTGATCACAGAAGAAAAGGCAGGCATGATGAAGGAATCCGGAATAAAGAGGATCAGCATCAGCCTTGACGGTTCAACCAAAAACAGTCATGACCGGTTCCGTGGAGTAACCGGTGCCTTTGATGGTGCCATGAACGGGATTGAAATTGTAAAAAAAGCAGGTATCCCATTCCAGATCAACACAACGATTACAAAAACCAATTTAAAGGAGATACCGGATATATTAGCGCTTGCCGAAAACCTTGGTGCAATTGCCCATCATATTTTTCTTCTTGTTCCAACGGGCAGGGGTAAATACATTGTTGACCAGGCAATAAATGCAGCAGAATATGAAAAAACCCTTAACTGGTTTTATGACCAGAGAAAAAAGACATCCCTTCAGCTTAAAGCCACCTGCGCTCCACATTACTACAGGATTCTAAGACAAAGGGCAAAACAGGACAATGAAAAAGTAAATTTTAAAACCTATGGATTAGATGCTGTTACAAGGGGATGCCTTGCAGGAACCGGGTTCTGCTTTATTTCACACACAGGAAGGGTGCAGACCTGTGGTTTTCTTGATGTAAAATGCGGAGATATAAAGGAAACTTCATTTAAGGATGTATGGGAAAACTCGGTTGTTTTTAACAAATTAAGAAATTTTGACAATCTTGAAGGAAAATGCGGTATCTGCGAATACAAAAGTTTCTGTGGAGGATGCCGGGCAAGGGCCTTTGAAGCAACGGGCAATTTTCTTGCAGAAGAACCTTTGTGCACCTATCAGCCTAAGGGATTTTCCAAAAAATAGTAAGTAAAAGCGTAAAGCTGCAGCAGCTATATTGCAACAAGTCATGACAAATGCAAAAATTTTAAATTCATTGGAAATAAAAATTAAAAATCAGCCTGCTCTGCCTGGTCTGCCTGACCTGCAATACTGTTTTGATCTGATTAAAAAAATGGAAATGATGGATCACATCATCGAACATTCCATAATGGTCAAAAACGTTGCTGACTGCATGTGCAAAAACCTAAAGCCATTGTATCCGGAACTTGATTCAAATCTTGTGCAGGTGTCTGCTCTTCTCCATGATATAACAAAAACAAGAAGCTTTAAAACAGGTGAGAAACATGATGAGTCAGGAGGAAGGCTCCTGTCTGATCTTGGATACGAACAAATTGGCAATATCATACGACAGCACGTGGTTCTTGATGAGTATCATAATTTCAGTGATACTGTAACAGAGGTTGAAATAGTCAATTATGCCGATAAAAGAGTTCTTCACCATGATGTTGTTCCGCTTGTCAAAAGACTTGAATATATCCTTGATAAATACGGAAAAACAGAAAAATTCTGCCAGCGTATAAAGAAAATGTGGAAAAACACAGAGCAACTTGAAATAAAACTTTTTAAAAATCTCGATATTTATCCTGAAAACATTGCTGATCTTGTTGAAAAAATAAATTTCCCAAACCAAAAGAACATATAAGAAAATTCAGGAGGTAAAAGTGGAGCAGGCTGACAGAAATGCTGATAATAGTCCTGATGTTGTAACTCCAACGATTACAAAGGTATTTTTCTCTTTTTTCAGATTAGGTCTTACAGCCTTTGGAGGACCTGCCATGGTTGCATATATCCGGGAACTTTCAGTGGAAAAGAACAAGTGGCTGTCCAAGGGCTCATTCCGCCACGGTGTTGCCATCTGCCAGTCAATTCCCGGGGCTACGGCAATGCAGGCTGCAGCCTATGCAGGCCTTCGTGCAGCAGGAGGAGCAGGTGCAGTGGCGGCTTTTGTCGGTTTTGGACTTCCGGCTTTTGTTCTTATGGTTGTTCTTTCAGCCCTTTATGGCAGAGTCCATGACCTTGCATCTGTAATATCGGCATTCAAGGGCCTGCAATTGATCGTTATAGCCCTTGTGGCAAATGCCACTATAAATTTTGGTCGTTCCAGTATAAAAAAATGGCAGGATTTTGTTCTTGCAGCAGGTGCTGCGGCAATTCTTGTCATGCATGGAAGCCCTGTTGCAGTTATTCTTGCATCTGCACTTATCGGGCTTGTCCTGTATCCTTCAGAGCATTCTCTGAAAGTAAACCATGCTTCAAAAGACAAATCATTGTCAAATACTGCAGATGGTGCTTCTGCCTTAACTGAAAGCAAGAAAAATTCCACCTGGAAACAAAATCTTGCAACCCCTCTTATACTGCTCTTGCTTGTTGGTCTTGGACTGACAGGACTTTTTTTCTTTAATCCTAAATTATTTGATCTGTCTGCTCTAATGATGAAAGTTGATCTTTTCGCATTTGGAGGCGGATATGCATCTGTTCCGCTTATGCTGCACGAGGTTGTTGATGTAAGGCACTGGATGAACAGCAGAATTTTCATGGACGGGATAGCTTTAGGGCAGGTAACACCGGGTCCCATAGTTATTACAGCCACCTTTGTGGGCTATTTTATCGCAGGAATCCCGGGAGCTCTGATCGGTACACTGAGTATTTTTACACCATCACTTATCATCCTTACAGCAGTGATACCATACTTTGACAAGGTAAAAGATAATATTTTATTTCGAAAAGGACTGCGGGGTGTTCTTGCCTCATTTGTAGGACTTTTACTTGCTGTGACCATTGAGTTCTCCATGGCCATACACTGGGATATTTATCCTGTTCTCATTGCCCTTGCTGCCTTTACAGCGCTAAGGCTTAAACAGGATATCCTCTGGGTGGTTATCATCGGAGCAGCCATTGCCGCTCTTATTCTTTAGAGGGGGAAAGCCGCTGTTATCAGTTATCAGTTATCAGTTATCAGTTGCCAGCACTGGAGGTTATTTTGAAATTTTAGACTCTTGAAGTATGGAAGGGGTCTTCACGATTATGTACAGATTTGTATAACGGCCATGAGGCCGATCTGGATTGGCCCAGATTTGCCTCAAAGAATCGAAGATTCTGACAAAAAATGAAATAAAAGTAATGTGTTACGTTTTATTTCTTATAAACCGTCATGAGAAGGAGTAAAACACTAAAGCGAGCTATGCCCGCAACCCATGTGCCTGACTCAATTTCTTGTTTTTTATTACAGAAATTCAGGGGTAAGGCACTAATCCACCTTCCATTGTGCAGAATTTATGCGGGTGTATTCACGTATACGGGTCAATTCCGTTTCATTGCGAATAATATGTTCTCAATAATTGCGTTGCCATAATTTGCCGGGGAATGGTTGCCATTCTGTTTGTTTGACGCTGTTAATGTATTCATCACGGATTTTCATGGAACATAAAGCACCCCTATTTTTTTTCGTTTTTTTTAGCCTTATTTTTGTCTTGACTTGAGCTGAACTCCCCTGATACAAGCACAACATGTTATGCTTGTATCAGGGGAGTATTAATATTTTTAACTTTGGGAATTTCCGATACTTTCTTCAGCCAAAAGGAAGTTCTTACCCCTATCCCTTTTTATATGAAATAAAACGTAAACTATTACGTTTATTTCATAATTCGTTGTGAGGCAATCTGGGCCAATCCAGATCCGCCTCATGGCGGTTATATGAAATAACGTAATTTCAAGACGCTATTTTATGTTTTGTTGAGAGGCTAATCTGGGCAAATCCAGATCCGCCTCATGGCCGTTATTAAAATTTTTAATGGTAAAACTATAAAATGTCAAAAATTCTGATCATTGATGATGATCCTGATATCTGTAGCGTTCTCAGTGAAAAATTTAAAAAAATGGATCATGATGCCCATTATGCTTTGACCTTGAGTGATGGTCTGAAAAAAATACGTTCAGATGAGGTTGATATTGTATTCCTGGATATAAGTCTTCCTGATGGAAATGGTCTTGAGGCCATTGACATTATCAAAGAACATCCTTTTGCACCGGAAATAATTATCATGACCGGTGAAAGTGATTCTAAAGAAGCTGAAATTGCAATAAAATCTAAGGTATGGGATTATATTCAGAAAAGCGGTTCTCATAAGCAATTTGAATTTTCCCTGATCCGGGCTGGAATACAGACAGCAGAAGAAAGCTGTTATTCAAGGGGAAGAAATTAAGAGAAAGGCTATCATTGGAGAGAGCCGGCAGATTAAGCTCTGTCTCAGGAATGTTTTAAAGGCCTCCCTCCAAGAATGAAGTCCCGATATTGATTACAGGTGAAACCGGCACCGGCAAAGAGCTCTTTGCCAAGGCTATTCATGAAAACAGTTTGCGGCACCAAAATAATTTTATCGTTGTGGACTGTACATCATTGCCCGAACATCTTGTTGAAAATGTCCTTTTCGGTCATTTAAGAGGCGCATTTACCGGTGCTGATTCAGACAAAGTTGGATTGATAGCCATGGCGCGGATGGCGGCACCCTTTTCCTTGATGAAATCGGAGAGCTTCCCCTGGTGATTCAAAGAAAAATAGATTCAGAGAAAATTTTTATTTTAGAATTGCCAGTATAAAAATTGAAACCCCACCTTTAAGAAATCGTAAATCAGATATCCCTTTACTGGTGACACACCATATGGAGAAGAAAAAGAAACTTTTCGACGAATTGCCCCATGAACTATCTCAAGAGTTTCTGGATGATCTATATGGATATGACTGGCCCGGCAATGTAAGGAAATTGTTTAATGCGATTGATTATGCCTGCAGCGAAGCTTTCCAGGAATCCATGCTGTTTTCAAAACATCTTCCGGACCATATCCGTATATTTAATATTCAAAATAGAATTGACAAACAGAACCGGGATGAATCAGCGCTTTTCATCCCGGAGAAAAAACCACCT